>DASQJI010000794.1:0-3385 GCA_035631175.1 Parafilimonas sp. | reverse complement strand
ACGATCTCAAAATCACCTTCTATTCTTAATGAGCCGTTGCTTTTGACTGTTATGCGTGTGGTAGCCATGTTGATTTTACGATTTACGATTTTTGATTTACGATTTTTTCGATTGCAGATTGCAGATTGCAGATTGCAGATTGCAGATTGCAGATTGCAGATTGCAGATTGCAGATTGCAGATTGCAGCGCAAGATACATCATAGATCAGAGATCGGAGATCAGACATCAGAGATCAATATCCAAATTCCTCCGATATGACCTTCAACAAGTATTCTTTCTTATCGCTGGCATATTCCCAAAACATGGCGCCGGCCAAGTGGTGCTGCTTTACGTACTCACACTTTCGCTTCACCGATTCTTCATCATCATAAGAAATAAATATTCTCTTTTCTGAGTTAAAGAGATACGGCGCGGCCGCAAGTGTATCCCAGTATCGCGTAAATCCATTTTTGTTGATCAAACTGTCTTTTAAGAAAGTAAACCCGCCACCGCGCGCAGGTGCGATGGCACGCTGATACAAGCCATGATTTGAATCGCTTAACATCTGCCATCCTTTTCCATAGAACGCAACACCGATCACGATCTTTTTTTCAGGCACGCCGGCTGCAATAAACTCCCGTATCGACCTGTCGGCAGAATATTGTGCAGTGTCTTGCGATGACACAAAAAGGTTGGTGTGATGATTAGAGATGCTATCGCTGCCATCGGCATAATCGTAACTCATCACGTTTATATAATCTGTGTATTGCTGCACCTTGTCCATTTCCGTGTGAATGATATAATCATGCGAGCCGCCAACGGCGGTTGTAATAAAATAGTTTTTGTGTGTCGTCTTTTTCAGGCTATCCAAACCTTCGCGGAGATCTTTAAAAAGCAAAGTATAATGTTCTCTGTCTTGCGGGCGAAACCTATTGCTATCGCCGATCATACCTGGATATTCCCAGTCGATATCTATTCCGTCCAAATCAAATCTTGCGACAATGGCAACCGCACTATTCGCGAAATTTTTTGTCGACGTATCGCTTAATACCGCATCGGAAAAATTTTTGCTCCACGTCCACCCGCCAATTGAGATGAGAATTTTCAGGCCGGGTTTTTTTTGTTTGAGCTGGCTCAGATTTTTCAGATTGATAGTATCCGTCGAATCAAAATGCAGCCAGGCGCGGTTATCCTTTATGTCGACGAACGCATAATTGATATGCGAAAGGCGATCTACGTCGATCGAGTCTGTGTTTATCAGTCCCCTGAAACCGCCCACGTAACCGATAATAACCGGTTTTTGTTTTCGACCGGAGAATGACAGAAACAGCAGCATCGCGATCAAGAAAAAGGGGAAGTAAAATTTATTGTTCATCCTGGTATGTAAGGAACGTTCAGCAAATTAATGTGCAAATTACTTTAAGCAAAAAAACTGATGAAGACATGATCATTATCGGTCTGACGGCGCGAAGCCGTCTGACCGCTACTACACGAAATGTTTTGGCCAGACGCTCCAAAAGCGTCAGACCGGTAGTTTCCATCTGTTCTTCATTATAGGAAGGACAGTAAATAAATATGCAAACTACTTCGATGGAAGAAAACTGATGGAGATATCAGCATTATCGGTCTGACGGCCCGGAGCCGTCTGACCGCAAGTACACGGCGCGAACCCGTCTGACTGGAACCACACGCGATGGTTTCGGTCAGACGCTTCTAAAAAGCGTCAGACCGGTAGCTTGAATTTGTTCTTCATGAGGTACTACAGCAAATTGCAATTTAGCCGGAACACGGGCGATGAAATAAATACGCGACATTCGGTGCGAAGTCCGTTTAATCCGTGTATTATTCCGCTGAATAATGAACAGAACGTACAAGAGTGCGACGCAACGAACGCTTCATTGAAGATTTGAAGTTCGGCCCATAATAAAAAAAATACGAAAGCGCTTTATTTTTTCTGCGCAAGTCGGCTTTTCATATAATTTTGAAGAGCGGGCTACAAAGCAACGAAGCCTTAACCCGGACCGAATCATAACTGCAGTTCAGCCCTTGTGTTACCTCCGGTGTTTTTGCTGAAAACATTTGTGTCCTCACGAATAAAAATTTTTGCCTGCCTCTTGCCTTTTGTGTGAGTGAGTTGGCGGAGCATTAAAACCCGAACCCAAATGCCTAAACCTGTCTTTGAAATTGTCACTCATCGCGGAAAAAGCCGCATCAAGGTAATGTTCGAGCCAAATGCAAAATGGAATGCGCGCATGATGCACGTGCCGGGAGCGAAGTGGAGCAAAACGCTCAAGTGCTGGCACATACCTGACACGCCGGAGAACCGAAAAAGCTGTGGATTGCCGGGAGGCGAGGAAGATCCTGCTGTCGGAACAACGAATCATAGAGTTGACAGAAGGGCCGTTCTCACAACTGTCGTCAGCCAGCCGCAGCCAGCATTTCCCGCACATCGTTCAAAACGCATTTCTCCGGTAAACGATGAGCAGAGGCAGCGATTTTTGCGGCAATTGCAGTTAAAGGCTTACAGCGATTCCACGATCCGCACGTACCGGAACGAGTTTAATATTTTTTTGCAAACGCTTGGAAAAGTACCTGCACAAGATTTAACGGTGGAACGTATTAAAGACTATTTAGTTTATTGTCAGAAGACGTTAAAGCTGAGTGAGAACACGATCCATTCGCGGATGAATGCGCTTAAGTTTTATTATGAAAATGTTTTGGGACGGGAGAAATTCTTTTTTGATATACCGAGGCCGAAAAAGCCTTTGTTGCTTCCAAAGATCCTGAATGAGTCGGAGCTCAAAAGAATGTTTAGCGCTGTCAAGAACATAAAACATAAAGCGATCCTGTTTACGGCGTATGGGGCAGGCCTGAGAGTGAGCGAGGTGGTCAGGCTTCGCATCCACGACATCGACAGCAAGCGGATGGAAATATTCGTGGAGCGCGCGAAGGGCAAGAAGGACCGGGTGGTAAATCTTAGTTTACTTGTGCTTGACATATTGAGACAATATATTCAGCTTGAGAGGCCGCGGCCTGTGCATTATTTATTTACCGGTCCTGACGGCCGTGAGCCTTACAGTGAACGGAGTGCACAAAAAATATTTCAGCGTGCAAAGGACATGGCTGGTATAAAGAAGGATGTTGGATTTCACAGCTTGCGGCATTCGTTTGCTACGCATTTGCTTGAGAAAGGAATTGATGTGAAGTACATAAAGGAGTTGCTGGGTCATTTTGATATAAGAACAACTGAGCGTTATTTGCATATAAGCAATGACAGGCTGATCAATATTGTAAGTCCGTTAGACAGTTTATACCTGGACGAATGAAAAGTATTTGCGATGGCAGAATTCCTGCCGGTCCGGTCAGGCGGGCGTGCGGCGGGCTATGTAATTTCCAAACATGCTA
>DASQJI010000793.1:0-7085 GCA_035631175.1 Parafilimonas sp. | reverse complement strand
GCAATTTTGTTAGGTTATTGTACTTCAGCATCCGCGCAGGCAAAACCCAGCGACGTTGCGTCCGTGCTTTTCAAAAACGTAAAAACAAAACTCACGATCGCCGAACAGAATGAAATAGCGAAAAAGCTCTTCATATTATCATCGGACAAGGACCACCCATTTGCTACAGACAAGGATAGCAAGGATTATCCGTTTGCTGCGCTTGTTATGCCGACAGACATGAATAAGGACGGCAAAGAAGAAATATTCATCTCCTTCGGTAACTCTTACACATCGGGGAATGCGGAGTCGAGTGTATCACTGTTCATTAAAAATGCTACCGGGATATATACACTAAATCTTGGATTTCCTGGCACGACTCCGGATGCGTTGGCCACCTCAAACCAGGGTTATTTGGATCTTTTGGTTGGCGGACCGGGTATGGAATATCCCGTTTACAGGTGGAATGGTAAAGAGTATGCTTATTTAAGAGATGTAAAAGATGCTGATTACGGTAAGCTAAAATCGACGAACGTAGCGGAGTTGAGTAAAGCATACCAGGCAACGGTGCAGTAATGATGATGTTCGAGGTTTGAAGTTTGAAGTTTGAGGTTTTGAGTTTTGAGGTTTGAGGTTTGCAGAACGAACACTGTAAACAGAAGCCTGCAATCTGCAATCGCCAATCTGCAATAGAAAATCGTAAATCCTACATCCTAATTCCTAAATCTTTACACCGCAGTCCAACCGCCATCTACGAGCAACGTAGTGCCGGTGATCAGTGCAGCAGCCGGTGATGATAGAAATAAAACAGCATTCGCCACATCCTTTGGTTCTCCAATTTTACCAAGCACGATCTTGGATAAGACATGTTCTTTATTGCATTCGGTCGAAAGATATTCCTCCGTGCCCGGAGTGTAGATAAAAGTTGGCGCAACTGCATTTACGTTGATATTGTATTTCGCCCATTCAACTGCAAAACATTTTGTAAGATGAGCGATGGCAGCTTTTGTCATGCAATACACTGATTCTGTCGGCAACGCAATGAACCCGGCCTGTGAACTCAGGTTGACGATTCGACCAAATTTTTGTTGTATCATTAGTTCACCTGCAGCCTGGCTTACAAAAAAAGTTCCCTTAAGATTTACAGCAAGCGTATCATCAAAATCGTTTTCCGTTACATTTTGAATGAGGTTTTCCGGGGCGATACCCGCATTATTTACAAGGATGTCAAGCCGTCCAAAATGCGCTTTGATTTTTTCTATCGCGATTTTTATTTCATTCATTTTGCTCACGTCCAATTGCAACGGCAATGCTTTCTTTCCCATTGCTTCAATTTCTTTTGCGAGGCCATTCTCGGCATTCACATTTCTTAAACCCAGTGCAATATCCGCTCCTGCTTCGGCAAGTGCGAGAGCGCACGCGCGGCCGATCCCTCTTGCAGCACCGGTTACAAGCGCCACTTTTCCTTCAACTTTTAACTCGTCTGAATGTTTCATATTGTTGCGAAAATTTTTGTGATAAATCCGGATTTGTGTTTCGATCCCCTTCGAAAGGTAAAAAATTTGGCAGTTCATCACATTAAAAGAAATGTTCCCTGCAGGCTTTGATAAGACTTCGTTTTTTATGTTGGCGTACATGCAGTGAAGCAAACCGTTTGGGCATGAAAAAATAGCTTACATTGCAATAACCAAATCCCGGACTAGCTGTTTTAATTTCCCGATAGTCCGCTCAGTTTTTAAAGAATGCAACCGCCTTGAAATGTATATAAGATCCGTTTTGCCCATTATCTGTCTCTGCTTGTTTTCTCAGCAGCTTCGCTCGCAAAAAGTTGACACTATTTTAACCGAGGGATCGATACAGTACAATTATGTCAACTTTGAAAAACAGATAAACAGTTATAACCAGTCATGCAACATTGTTACTTCGCTACGACTTTCATGGAATTTTACATTGTCGAAGTGGATGAATTTTATAATAACGACCTACAATTATAATGGCGAAAATGTTTCTACCAAACTCGATCAGCACTGGGATACTGTTTTAAACGCATGGCAAAATGATTCGGTAGCTACGTTTAATTACAACACTTCCTCGCAGCTGACTTCAACTGTACGGCAAATATGGAACATCAACGCATGGCGAAATTTGCGACGTGAGACAAACACATATGATGCATATGGCCGCCTTGCAACGATGGTCGTTGAACTATGGGACACGCTTGCTAACGGTTGGGAAAATTTCGAATCGGACAGCTTAAAATATAACGCCGACGGACTGTTAAGCAGAGAGTTCGGTTACAGTTGGGATACGGTGGCGTCCGCATGGGTGACCAGTGGCAGGGCAACATTAACATATGATGCTGATAAAAATTTAACCGAAACGTTATCTGAAAATTGGCACAATGGATGGACCAACGCGGAGAGATACAGCTACACCTATACTACCGCAGGTAAACGTCAAACGATCCTCGATCAATGGTGGTATATCGTGGGTAACAGCGGGTATTGGCAAAACAGGTGGACTTCATATTATACCTACGACCTTAATAATTATCTCATTTATTATTTATTCCAGGAGTGGAGCTTTACTTTCAACCGTTGGAATAATGTCACTCAATTATTCTATTCAAACAAACCTGACGGCAAAATTTTCCAGGTATTCGACCAGACCTGGTATGTAGATGAATGGCTTGATGAGGCGCGGTACACGTACTCATATACAACCGATTGCACCCTGCCACTTACGCTGCTTGATCTAACCGCAACCAACAATAACAACAGTGTGAAATTGAATTGGCGAACCGTGAATGAGATTAACACTGCATATTTTACTGTTCAGCGCAGCACCAACGGAAGAACCTTTGCTGATATTGGTCGTGTAACGGCCATCGGAAATAGTTCGAAACTTAATAACTATACCTACCTGGACAATACCAGTCAGCTCAATACCAACAAAGTTTATTATCGCCTCGCCATGGTAGACCAGGACGGAAAATCTACTTTGAGTAAAGTCGTTTCTCTCGAGGTTCATGGCAATGATTTTCTGATCACACCCAACCCTGCAAAGCACTACTTTATAATAAAATCAAGTGCTGGCGGTGGCTTTCGCAAGGCCACGCTGTTGATAGCGGATAATGGAGGCAGGATTGTGATGAAGAAAGATCTGAACGGTTTTGATGAGGAAAAGATTGACGTATCCGCGCTTGCAAGAGGTGTGTATTTAGTATACATCCTTGACGCGGACGGGGTAAGAACACAAAAGCTGGTGGTTGAGTAAGTTTTTGAAATTAAATTTCCAATTACCTCCACATTTTTAAAAATTGAAAGTCCCTATTTTGTTTTATATTTAATTACCGATTCTGATCGAGATATCCGGAACCACAACGCCAGGGAATAGCCAGCCAATAAATAATTTTTCGCTTCAGTAGCTGCCGAAGTAACCATTGTTTGCGCTTTTTTGTTGAGACATTACCTTCATCAAACACATTCATAAAACTGCTGAAATAAAAAAAACCGACAGCGCGTTGCATATTCAGCCCATTTGGGTTAAGAAATTAAACGATAGCCACGATGAAAAAACGTTTGACCTATTTGCTTTTCTCACTCATCGTCATGAAGACCGGAGTCTTCAGTCAGTATAAAGAAGATGACTATAAAAAAAAGGCTGATGAAATTCGAAGTTCTATTTGGGCCTGGAATTTCTCTTCATTTCAACAAAGAACTGTTCCCGCCGGCTACGAGGGAAACTCACGGGTGATCGTCGCCCGCCGCGAAGAGGTAAGTTTCATCGTTGACCCAAAGGTAAAATTGAATTTGGCTTCAGGCCCATTCCATGGAGCCATCTATACACACACATTTCGGGAACTCGTAAAAATCAATGACGCGGCGGCGCGGGAAGATTATTCAGCATTGAAATTTGAAAAATTCAGCCAGTATTTTAAAAATAAACGTTCCACTTTTCTCGGTGTTCGCATTATTAAGCCAAACGGTGTAACCGAAGAAGTAAATCCGGACGAAATAGTGTTAACAGCAAATGAGAAAAAATATAAAGTAGGCAAGTTGGCGATACCAGGTTTACAAATTGGCGACATGATCGACTACTTTATCGAGACCGTCCGATCTTACAACACCAACAGCTATGCGACATCTGATGAATTTGTATTTGCCTCGGATGATCCCCTGCTTCATTATTCAGTGCACATCGAATTGGGTGATCAAATGGCATTAGAATACGAGAGCATAAACAAGGCTCCGCAGTTTAATATTGGCAATTACAATGGGAGCACTACTCTTGACGTTGCTCAAGACAATCTGCCCTTAATGCCGGTTGATCTGTGGATGTCGCCTTACAGGCAATTGCCGTTTCTCCGTGTTGCTATGGGTCCGAGATATGGTGCGCAACGGGTCTCCGTGCACAGGCCGGGCAGCGCTAATTCCGAAAATATCCCTGACTATATTTTAAACGGTTGGAAGAATACGATCATAAGCTATGAAGATGCTGCCAGGAAAAGCCTTAATAGTAAGAAAGGCAAGATCAAAGCATTGGCAGAATCCTATCTGGCACATAACGGAGGGGGAGATATAAAAAGTAATTCTTTGGCTCTTTATTACGCCGCAAGGCACGTATTTTATTTGCAACCGGATACAAAACAAGTTAGCCTGCCAGATCTGCAGAGTGATAATAGCCTGCAGCAAAGTGTTTGGTTTCTTTCGATCCTGAGTGTTCTATTCGATGCCAATAAATTTGATGGCCAGGTTATAATATTGCCATCGAGGTACGGTCCAAGGGCGGGCGACGCGATGTTCATATCTGACCTGGTACCCGCAATTGTTACGAATGACGGCCATATTTATACGGCAGAGACTGCATTCGATATACCTGATCACCTCCCTTATGATGTGGAAGGACAACAAGCCACGTCACTATTTGCCGTCGTAGACTTGCAACCGACAGGGCCGGGAAAACGGAATTATGATTTGAGTTATTCTTCGCCAGATAAAAACGTCCATGAAGAAGATCTCACTGTTTCTTTTGATCCGGCTGAAAAAGGGCAGTTGAAAATTGAACGCAGAACCGTTTTGACAGGCGATACAAAACTCGCACTGCAAAAATGGTTGCTTTTACCTGAAGATTATTATGAAGAAGAAAGGCAAGTGATGGGCACCCCCGGGCCTTTTTCTAATGAACTGAATGATGCGCACAACGACGAAAGTGTTGCCCAGGAATACAAGAGTCTTTTCGATCAAGCGCGGAAAGAATGGAAAGATGATTGCACGGATGAAATAGAATGGCAATTTGATACAAAGGCCGGGACATTATCAAGTTGTAATGTTGAGCAGGCCGGGATCTTCGGCAGTAAGCCAAATTTTATTTATAGATCAGCTTTTACAGTGAATGACTGGGTAAAGAGTGCGGGTGACAATTACATCCTCGAAGCAGGCAAATTGGTGGCCCTTCTTAAAATAAAATCTGAGTATCGTGAAAGGAAGGAAGACGTCTATATGAAATATGCTACAACTTTTCAATACAATATTCAGATCCCTGTGCCGGCAGGTTTTTCTGTGGAAGGTTTAGATAAGCTGAATAACAAGCTTGAAAATTCTACAGGGAGTTTTATGAGCACTGCAGAACTGCAATCCGACACGATTAAAATTAAGGTTGTACAAATTTTCAAACACAATTTTGAAAGGATCGCGCAATGGCCTCAGCTGCTCCAGATCGTAGATGCCGGCGCTGCGTTCCAGGACGTGAAGGTCCTTTTGCGAAAATCATAGCTGGTTTCATTTAAGAATATCGCCGCTTCTTTACCCAAACGAAACTCGGTCATTACGCTCCAAAAACGTTTTTTTCCAAAAACTCATTCCTGAATTTTTGTTTCGGGTCGTAATCCGCTACCATCTTTTTAAACTCCGGCATTTTTTTGTAACGTGATTGCAGTGCTGCAGGAGACATCGTAAACAACTTTCCCCAATGTGGCTTTGCATTGAATGGAGCAAGTTCTTTTTCGATGTCAGGCAACAATTTACTTACAGCATCCCACTCTTGTTTCCAGGTAAAATGAATCGTTACAGACTTTTGTTTATAACACGGGCTGAGCCATAGGTCATCCGCGTCGATGGTTCGGATCTCCGAAATGAAAAGATGCGGGCTAATCTGTTTTCCCATTCGCTGAATAGCCATTATAGCTTCGAACGCATGATCGTAGGGAACAAAATATTCTGCCTGCAACTCTTTGCCACTGCTTGGTGTGAAACCCATTTTGAAATGAGGCATGCGTTCGTACCATGGACCGGGCACTCCCATTTGATCAGTACAGTTTACCGGATCGAGTTCTTTTATGGGGTGAAGATTTTTGGTCGCAGGTATTGCTCCGAAAAAATCAGGCATGGCTGTAGCATTTTTCACATCATCGGTCCTGCTTTTTATCCACACTTCATTGATGCTTTCGTTTTGCCAGTCGGTAAAAAGACTTACACTGTATCCTGCAGAAACAATGGCGTCAAAATGCTCCTTTAAGTTTTGCAGCGGAAGATATTCATAAACATACTGCCTCATTTCGAACGCAGGTTGTATGTTCAAAGTAACTTTTGTGATCACACCGATCGCTCCAAGTCCGACCACCGCTGCATAAAATTTTTCTCCGTCTTTTTTTGAAAGATGCATCACGTCTCCGTTTGCGTTGACAATTTCTAATGCGTCGACCGCAGTTGAAAGATTTCCATTTTTTACACCCGAGCCATGTGTTGCAGTAGTGATGGCTCCTGCAACCGAAATATGAGGCAGCGAAGCAAGATTGTGAAGCGCAAAGCCCTGCTCGTTGAGCCATGGACAAAGCTCTCCATATTTCATCCCGGCTTCAACGGTAACTGTGTGCGCATTTTTATCAAGGGCAACCACTTTATTCATATCTCTGAGAGAAATAAAATTGTATTTCGTATCAGCGATCGTGTTAAAACAATGCTTTGTGCCAAGCACTTTTAGTTTGCTGTACTTTTTTACTAGCTGTTGTACATGCTCAACAGAAGTTGCGTAATCTATTTTGTTGGTGCTGTATTCGAGATTGCCGGCCCAGTTCTTTAGCTTGTCGTCCTGCGCCCATGTTTCAA
>DASQJI010000792.1:0-1673 GCA_035631175.1 Parafilimonas sp. | reverse complement strand
TATTACTGCTGTCAAATGATAATGGAAACGTGTTTCATCATTCGCGACAATTACCTGCGGTGAAATCGATATGGCGAGGTTAGTGATTTGTTGCAAAGTATCTTTGTTGTTACCATCCACCAAAAATGGCATAGAAGGAATATCGTGCGTTTCCTTTCTTAACGACTGGACCGGATACAGCACTCCGTAATTTTCGGAAACATTTCGCAAATAGCCGATCGAAATACTTCCGGAGGTGTGTAAAATAATTTGCTTATCCAACTGCAGGGAAGCACTTATTCTACCAAGTGCGTCATCGCTGACTGCAACGATATATAGATCGCTTTGTTTATTGATCTGTTTCAGATCATGGCAAACCCGCGCTTGCAGTTCATCAGATAGGGCCACAGCATGGGAATGATTTCTACTGTATATCTCGTTGATGGCATGACCTTTTTCTTTCAACCGCCTTCCCAATACGGTGCCAACGTTTCCCGCCCCAACAATTGTGATCTTCATTTTTAAATGTAAACTGGTTTAACCACATAATGGACACTCACATTTCTCCGTGATTTGTCTGCTAAATCTGAATAATTATTTCGTTGTGTAAAAGAATTCGTCTTTAATTTACGTTTTTAAATAAAACCATATATGAAGATAAAGACGATGATCATTCTTTGTACACTGGCTGCAATCATATTTTCGAACCAAGCATCGGCACAGAACCAGTTTCCACACGTTTCTATTTTCGCACACGCGCTCTATGCAAACGCGCTGGATAAAAGCAGTCAAAAGTTGTATAACAATGGTTTTGGCGGGGTGGCCGGCGTTTCCTATGGAAAGAACAATACGTACTTTGTCGGTTCGGTTGGTTATACTTCATTTCCATCGGCATTTGGACCGGGTTCTTTGGAAAATCCTAACGGTGACGAAACCTATATACCGGTCAAGGTTGGTATCAGGCAACATCTTCCGGTTCTACTAAATTTCCTATTCATTCAAGGCAATGCGGGCGTCGGCTTTATCAGTTATAAAAGCGCCGTTGATAACGATACAAGGTTTGCATTTGATGTAGGTGCCGGCGCACAATTTGGTCCGTTTGAAGCAGCGCTGGTTTGGGATTCGTTTACGGAAAAGCAACCCGTGGGCTGGTCCTCGTGGTTAACGATCCAGGCGGGAATTACGATAGGTTTATGAGGTCGCAAAGCTCTCTTTTTCAGCGCTTCAGATTCTTTGTTTTCCATTTTTTATTGAGCCCACGCTCACAGGCATATTTAAGGGCCTGTCCCGTATTTAATTTTGTTTCCCAGAAAATATTTTGCGAATGCGTTTCAACCGTACGTTGACTGATGGATGGCGTCAGCAATCTCCCTGTTGCTCATTTCTTTCATCACAGGATGATCCACGTCTCAGCTTGCGTTAAATGCACCTCGTCAAGTTGCGTTTGACACATTATATTCGAACACAGCAATAAGTTTTTCATATCAGAGGCCAAGCACATCGCGCATACTGAAGATACCTTTTTTACCGAGAATAAATCTTGCGGCCTCGACCGCACCTTCCGCAAAACCCTTCCTGTTGTGCGCCGTATGGACTATTTCGATATCATCGACCGGCGAGTGGTAAAGCACCCGGTGCGTGCCCGGCACCGCATCAATCCTTTTGCTGATTATTTGCAAGGCATCTTTTTCATT
>DASQJI010000791.1:0-4103 GCA_035631175.1 Parafilimonas sp. | reverse complement strand
AGGTCAAGGTCGGTTTCTGCGCCGTCTTCCGTAACATAGCATTCTCCGTGTTCATAAGGGTTCAATGTTCCGGGATCGATATTGATGTACGGATCAAACTTTTGGATAGTCACCCGGAAGCCCCTGGCCTGCAACAGTTTTGCAAGGGATGCGGCAATAATTCCTTTGCCTAAACTACTGGTTACACCGCCGGTAACAAAAATGTATTTAGCCATATGAATGGTTTTTTATTTCAATTTTTTATGAACCAGCTGCCTTGCTTTTATCTCCACCTTCAATTGCCGCCCGAACAGCGGCACAACCAAACTCTGTGGACCCTCCGAAATCACAACGTTGCCAAAAACAAATGAAAACGGCACAATGCCATTCTTTCCTTTGGCGACGGGCTTCCAATCTTGTCTATGATAATTCCGGGTGACCGGCGAGAAGAATAAATCTCAGTGGTCATGCAAAACTAAACGATATTTTTTTCTTGCCGAAATCCGTAAAAGAAATGTGGGCTTAAAGTGGGAAATTTTTTATTCCTTTTATGAAATGATTAATGAGAGGCGTGCTTTATTACCTTTGCGGGCTCAAATTATTTTTCACCGAATATATCCAATGAACGGTTTCGCTGTAGCGAACCGATTTTCCTGGAGAATTAACCAGCAAAAGCTTTACACATGAAATTAGCTTGTGCAGCGGGCGAATTCCATGTGACTATTAAAAAATCAAAAAACTTTACACATGAAAATTACTGTGGTAGGTGCGGGCGCTGTGGGAGCAACCTGCGCCGATAACATTGTACGCAGAGAATTGGCGCATGAAGTTGTATTGCTCGATATCAAAGAAGGACTTTCTGAAGGGAAGGCCCAGGACATGATGCAAACCGCAACGTTGCTCGGCTTCGATACCCGGATCACGGGAAGTACAAATGATTATTCAAAAACCGCAGGAAGTGATGTGGTTGTAATTACTTCCGGCTTACCGCGCAAGCCCGGAATGACGAGGGAAGAACTTATTGGGACCAATGCGGGCATTGTAAAGGGCGTTGTTGAAAACATATTAAAACATTCACCGGATGCGATCATTATCATCATCAGCAACCCGATGGACACGATGACCTACCTCGCATTAACATCGAGCGGGCTGCCGAAGAACCGCATTATTGGAATGGGCGGCATTCTGGACAGTGCCCGGTTCAAATATCAATTAAGCAATCATCTTGGCTGCAGTCCTGCCGACCTAAATGCCGTTGTCGTGGGTGGGCACGGCGACACAACGATGATCCCATTGATTCGTCTTGCCACCTGGAACAGTGTTCCGGTTACAAACTTCTTGAGCGCCGACCAGCAAAAACAAATTGTAAACGATACAATGGTGGGTGGAGCAACGCTCACGAAACTGATCGGAACTTCTGCATGGTATGCTCCCGGCGCCGCAGGCGCCGCACTCGTTGAGGCAATCGTTAGAGATGAGAAAAAATTATTTACCTGCTGCGTGTCCCTGGATGGGGAATATGGCCAAAAGGATATTTGTATGGGTGTTCCCGTTGTTATCGGCAAGAATGGTTGGGAAAAGATTGTTGAATTTG
Organism: Parafilimonas sp.; assembly: GCA_035631175.1. Taxonomy (GTDB): domain Bacteria; phylum Bacteroidota; class Bacteroidia; order Chitinophagales; family Chitinophagaceae; genus Parafilimonas. The sequence goes on along the minus strand of DASQJI010000791.1, from coordinate 2,530 downwards.
AGCTCAACGAAGAAGAGCAAGCCGCGTTTAACAAAAGCGCCGACGCCGTGAGAAATATGAACGATGTGCTGAAAACGTTATAACAAGCGATAAAATCCCTGGCAAGCCATACGCAATCGTGTGGCTTTTTTGTTTGACTGCTGATGCATACCGCTGCAAACATATTCATCGCCCTCGTATGGCTCATAAACGGTTTTGTGTGTAAACTGCTTAACCTCGTCCCTCGTCACCAGTTGATTGTTGGCAGAATACTTGGGCATCGCCACGCTTTCTTATTTACAAAAATTATCGGAGCGCTTGAAGTTTTGATGTCGGCGTGGATAGTTAGCGGAATTTTCTCCCCTTTATGTGCCATCATCCAAATTGCTGTGATAACCCTTATGAATGTTATCGAATTTGTCATCGCCAGCGACTTGCTGTTATTTAGGAAAGGGAATATTGTGATTGCCATGTTGCTTTGCGCGGTTATTTACATAAATGCCTTTATTTTATAAATGTTACACCAAATAGCAAGTCATTGTTATCATTCATCAAAAATCATCCGTTCAGGATAAAAGCCTTTTTCAACAGCTCCCTTGTAATAACCCATGCGGTAAAGAGTGAAGAGTTGATGAATAAGATTCCATCGTGCGTTCAGCTGGACACCTTTAAAGATAAATGGGGCTTCATCGCTGTTGCAGTAGTACAAACAAAACACTTGCGGCCGGCCATATTTCCACAATCTTGCGGCATGAACTTTCTTTTGATCGGCTATAGAATGTTTGTCACCTATCAAACAAGTTACGGCAAACGGTTGAGAGGATTGTACATTTTGAGGTCAGAGACAGACAAGACGCTGATGCAGCTTGTGGGAAATTTCTTTACGCACTACAATTATTCGAAGACGGACATAATCCTAACGGAAGACGTTGAGAAGATTTCGATCTCTTCAAACAAATCTGAAATAGACATAACGCTTTTAAAAACACCCGATGCGCGCTTGCCCCAAAACTCTCCGTTTGAGTCGTGGAAAGAAGCCCGCAAATTTGAGGGACCTTTGCCGTTTACATTTTATGTGAACCAGGACGAGCGTGAGGTTTTGATTGTGGAGGGAGTACGACAAAACTGGACGCCCGCGCCGCTTGAGATCGGACACTGCAAGATTGGATTTATAGAAAAAATGAATTTACAGACCATTGTACCTGCAAACGCGTTCGTAATTAAAAACATCAGTTATCACTGGAAAAAGGGCGTCATAGATAAATGCAGTCAATAGATCGCAAACCATTTCAGGGTGTTTTAAATGTAGTAAAATTCAACTGGCAATTTTATGTGCTCGGCTTCGTGTCGGTTGTTGCTTTGACCCTGGTCCGGCCATATGTACATGGTTATTGGCAAAATGTCGCGGTGGTGCTTTCTGCAGTTGTCGTGCTCGCTGTCATAGTTTCTGTCCTTTCAACATTTTATGCATACGATCATTCCGATTTTTACTCACTCAATTGGTTACCGCTCGGAATAAAAAAAGACGCTCGTGTAATAAACATTCATGCTGGCTTTGACGAAACGAGCGAGATCATTTCCAAAAAATTTGGTCTCGTTGATCTGTCAGTGCTTGACTTTTACGATCAGAAAAAGCATACCGAAATTTCAATAAAGCGTGCCAGGAACCAGGGTGCAGTTTTCGCCGGAACGAGAACAACCAGCACGGAAAAAATCGAACTTGATGCGAATAGCGCAGATTATATTTTTTTGATACTCGCTGCTCATGAAATCAGGAATGAGCACGAAAGAATCGGTTTCTTTAAACAATTGGGTGTCGCTCTGAGGAACAACGGGAGAATTATAGTTGCAGAACATCTAAGGAATACGCCGAATTTTGTTGCATATAACATCGGGTTCTTTCACTTCTTTTCAAGGACAGCCTGGAGACGTACTTTTGCATTAGCCGGTATAAGCTTAATATCAGAACTCAGGATCAATCCATTTATTACAGCTTTTATTTTAGAGAAGGATGGTGCTACAACTTGAGATAACAGGATTGCTTTTAATCGCCCTTTCCTGTTTGCACGTTATCTTTCCGAAACGGTTTAAATGGAAGGACGAACTGCCAGTGTTGAGCTTAATAAACAGGCAGATATTTTATGTTCACACATTTTTTATTGCGCTTATGCTACTATTGCTCGGTGCTTTGTGTATCTCCTCTGCGGAAGAAATAATAAACACTCCGCTCGGGCACAGGCTTGCCTTCGGATTATTTGTTTTCTGGTCCGTTAGATTAGTAGTCCAGTTTTTTGTTTATTCAAACAAATTGTGGAAGGGCAAGAAGCTTGAAACAACAATCCACGTTATTTTCTCATTGTTGTGGGCTTATTTCTCCGTAATCTTTTTTATCATCTGGACATATTGAGAATGGCACATTTTTTACGCCGATTTCTTACATGCAGAGCAAAGTAAGATTATTCGGCCACCCTGTTCACCCTATGATCGTCCCTTTTCCCATTGCGTTTTATACCGCCACGCTTGTTTGCTCAATAGTTTACGCCTCTAACGG
>DASQJI010000790.1:0-7777 GCA_035631175.1 Parafilimonas sp. | reverse complement strand
AGAAAATCTTTTTCGTAGAGGCGCGTAGTGTAAAGAACAACATTCATTGCACTAATTTTTGGTTAGCGGACCTGCTATGCGTCATGAAGTTTGATCCATTCAAAAAGTTTCATCACGTCTTCCTTCTTGAATAGCTGGCTTCCTTCCGTCATGATCGTCGCAGTGCCGCAGGCTACGCCAAACTGCACCACTTCAAGTATCGGTTTGCCTTCCGAAAGCATTAACGCCATACCCGCTACCATGCTGTCCCCCGCCCCGATCGTGCTTACTTTTTTTACGTTCGGTGAAGGAATTCTCTTACATAGATCCTTAGTGAGAAGCAATGCTCCTGAAGGGCCCATAGACACAACGATCACTTCGCTGTTTCCATTTTCGATAATTGATTTTGCGGCGTCCTCAACTTCAAATAATTCCAGCCTGTCTTTACCAACGAGAAAGGACAATTCTGACAAGTTTGGTTTCAGCAGGTAAATGCCTTCGTTCAAAGCCAGCTTAAGGCATTCGCCGGATGTATCTGCAATGAACCTTGCACCGATGCGGCTGCAGACAGCTGCAAATTTTGCTGCCACATTCGGCGACAAACCCGGGGGCAGGCTTCCGCTGAAAATTACGGTGTCAGGCGCGGGCTTGAAGTTTTCGACCTCTTTAAGGCAAGTTTCGAGTACATCTTCCGTCATAAAAGGGCCGGGCGCAACAAACCTGTATTGGGAATCTGTTGAAAGATCCGTTACGGCAAAGCCAGCTCTCGTTTCTCCGTCAATCGCAATCACTTTTATATCAATTCCTTCTTTGATCAGCAGGTCTTCCAGTTGTTTTCCATTTGCGCCGCCCGAGGGAAAAAGGGCTACGCTCTTTCCGCCTAGCCTTTTGATGGCTTTACTTATATTAATTCCTCCTCCGCCTGCCTCGACAGCTATTTCATCACAGCGCAGCTTTTTATCGGGGATCAATTTTTGAACGGATACACTTTTATCCAAAGCCGGATTTAAAGTAATGGTGAGAATCATTTATATAATTTTTTTCAAAGAAAGAGAGAAATAAATAATGAAGGAAAATATCAGCGAAATTTTTATATCATTTCATTCAAAGGCCCTGCACGATCTCCAACGCTTCTTTGCTTAGCGCAGCGATCTTGTCGTAGTTTTTATTATCAAGATCTGGTTTGCTGATGAGTTTACTTCCCAAACCTACGGCACAAACGCCGGCTTTAAACCAGCTCTGCAAATTTTCCCTGTTTACTTCAACGCCACCGGTTGGCATAAACATGAGCTCAGGAAATAATTCTTTAATTGCCGGGATGTACGAAGGTCCTAAAATATTTCCGGGAAAGATCTTCACAATACTGGCCCCGTTGGTCTCCGCAATAAATATTTCACTGGAAGTCATGCAACCCGGTATCCATAACAGCCCTGCTTTATGAACGATGATTCCCACATCAACATTTAAAACCGGGCAAACAATAAAGTCGGCACCGGCGGCGACAAACAACTCCGCATCTGCATCGGTCTTGATTGTGCCAGCTCCGAGGTGCATACCGGGCATTTCATCGTCGACCACTTTTCGCATCGCCGTAAAATTATCCAGCGCATTATCGCCACGATTTGTGTATTCAACAGCTTTGATTCCCGACTCATACAAAACCTTCAACACTTCCACACTGGTGTCTGCGCTGTCATGATAAAATAAAGGCAATATCTTTTCCGCACAAATGAGTTGTTGTATCGCGTATTTTTTATTCATAGTGCATCATGAACGACCTCACGTCATCAGCAGTTTTGTTCGTGCAATCTCCCTTTATGAATAGTTTAGTGAACGCCGCCGCCGTTGAAAAATTAATTGTTTGCTGAAAAGGCAAATGATTAAACATCCCGTATATCAGTCCTGCCATAAAACAATCACCACTTCCTACTTTGTCAATCACCGGGTGTCCTTTGTATTCGGCCGATGCGTAAAATGTACGGTTTGAAAACAGCGTTCCATAATAATGTACCTGGTCGTCACCGAAACGAAAAGTATTTGCGACCATTTTACATTTCGGGAACATCTCTGTTATTTTTTCGGACGTTTCCCTCGCCTGTTGTAAATACGCGTCCTTCCTGTTGACCTGAGCAAGATCCGGCCGTAGCGGTACGCCCAACATTGTTTCTGCGGACCAAACGTTGCCCATTGCGGCATCGCAATATTGCATCAGCTTTGGCATCACTTCATCCGGTTTCCTTCCATATTGCCAGAGCTTCGGTCTGTAGTTAAGGTCGACAGAAACAAAAATACTTTTCCGCTCACAGGCTTGTAGTGCCTCTTCACAAACGTCAACAAGATTTTTACTGAGCGCCGGCGTGATCGCGCTGAAATGAAACCATCGGATCCCGTCCAGCACGCGATCCCAATCAAACATTCCTTTTTTCAAGTCAGCAAAAGCGGAATGTTTTCGGTCGTAAATTATTTCAGCATGCTGAACGCTTAACCCATCTTCTAAATAATAGAAGCCAAGCTTATCACCCTTGTAAAGTATCGTTGACGTATCTATATGTTTTTCTTTGATGCTGTTTACCAGGTGCCTGGTGAGGAAATTCTTCGGAACTGCCGTGCAATAACAAACCGGTACTCTCCAATGAGCGAGCGCATGTGCGACATTCATTTCTGCGCCACCCACATAAACACCGAAAGAGTTTTTCTCAAGCCACTTGCCCTCCGGGGCTGCCGATAATCTCAGCAATAATTCTCCAAAACATAGAACCATAAGAAAAATGTTTCGCAATTTTAATCATCAAATCAAATCAGGAAAGCGTACATGAAGCAATTATTCAGTCTTACAAATAAAGTTATAATAATAACAGGAGCCACAGGCGTTTTAGGGGAAGCGTTTGTTCACGCTATTGCCGAAATGGGTGGAAAAGTTGTTTTGGTCGGTCGCAATGAACACGTAGGAAATGCAAGGGCGAAAGAATTGAATGCAAGCGGTAGCGAAGCGATCTTTTTAAAAGCGGATGTGTTGTCCAAAGAAGACCTTGTAAGTGCAAGAGATACAATTCTGGAAAAGTGGGGAACGATCGATGGGCTCGTAAATGCTGCCGGCGGCAATGTTCCCGAAGCGGTGATCATGCCGGGAGAGGAAATATTCGACATCAACATAGAAGGGATGAGAAAAGCCTTTGAATTGAATTTGTTTGGAAGCATACTTCCTGTCTCCGTTTTTGGAAACGCATTACAACAATCGGGCAATGCCAGTATTGTAAATATTTCTTCGATGGCTGCTCAAACAACGCTGACGCGCATATTAGGATACTCAATGGCGAAAGCTGCGATCGATAATTATACGCGGTGGATGAGTGTAGAGACAGCTAATCGATACGGAGGTTCCGTCAGGGTGAATGCGATCGCGCCCGGATTTTTTGTCACGCATCAAAACAGGGCTTTGCTGATCAACCCAGATGGCAGCTATACTGAACGCGGACAAAATGTAATAAGGAATACACCGTTCAAGAGATTTGGCGAGCCGGAAGAATTATGCGGCGCTTTAATATGGTTATTGAGTGATGCGTCTAAATTTGTAACCGGCGAAGTGATCTGTATTGATGGCGGATTTCATATTAATTCTGGTGTGTGAAAAAATTAGATTTTTCGCTTCACTCCAGGGGAAAAACGGTCACACGGTTTAAAAACCGTCAGACGGATAAGTAGGCTAACGGAAAATTTCAGACTAATTGGAACTAGATCAGCATCGCATGATGGACGGCTATGCGTTGAGATTTCTCGTTTCACTCGAAATGACGATAAACATTGCCTTTTTACAAACTAAAAATTCCGTTTAGGGATTAGGACATGCAACTGAAACAAACATGGAGATGGTTCGGGCCGAATGACCCGGTCACATTACAGGACGTGTTGCAGACCGGTGCGTCTGGTATCGTAAATGCATTGCACCAGATTCCCCATGGTGATGTATGGCCTGTGGAAGAAATTCAAAAACGAAAGGACATAATCGAGGCAGCAGGTTTAGCATGGAGTGTAGTGGAAAGTGTAACGGTGCATGAGTCCATCAAAACGCAAACAGGAAATTATAAACAGTATATTGAACTGTACAAACAGACTTTGCGAAACCTCGCTAAGTGCGACATCAAGATCGTCACGTACAATTTTATGCCGGTGACCGACTGGACGCGTACGAATCTTGATTACAAAATGCCTGACGGATCAAAGGCACTTTATTTCAACTGGTTTGACCTGGCGGTGTTTGATATTTATGTGCTGAAAAGAAAAAATGCAAAAAATTCATACACCGATGTGATTCTCGGCGAAGCGCAAAAAAGATACGACCAATATTCTCAATCGCAGGTAGATGAATTAACAAAAATGATCTTGTTTGGCTTGCCGGGCGAAAAAAAGATCACGCCAACGGAGGTGACTGAAAAGCTTGACTGGTATAAAGATATTGACCATGCGGCGCTTCGCGAAAATTTAAAATATTTTTTACGGGAGATATCGCCTGTTGCTGATGAACTGGGTATCAAACTTGCCATTCACCCGGATGACCCTCCCTTCGATGTGTTAGGACTGCCACGTGTTGTGTCCACTGCAAGCGATATTGATTTTATTCTTTCGTCTGTGCCTAATGAAAGCAACGGCATTTGCTTTTGCACCGGTTCATTCGGGGCAAGAGCAGACAACGACTTACCGAACATCGTCCGCAGGATTGACGGACGCTTGCATTTTGTTCACCTGCGCAATACCAAGCGTGATGAGTTTGGCAATTTTTATGAAGCGGATCATCTGGGCGGTGATACCGACATGTACGGCGTAGTGAAAGAAGTGTTGAGGATCCAGCAGCAGAAAGAACATGCGATTCCATTCCGGCCCGACCATGGACATGTGATGCTCGACGACATGAGCAAAGTGACGAATCCTGGTTATTCATGCATAGGGAGAATGCGCGGATTGGCCGAACTGCGCGGATTGATGTTGGGCATTAGCAGAAGTGAAGGATGGGAATGAGACGATTTACAATTTACGATTTACGATTTACGATTTACGATTGCAGATTGCAGATTTCAGATTTTAGCGGGTGGGAATTTGTTTATTAGTAAAATGGGTAATTGGTTGTGGAGTGATTGTGAGCAACAAAATGCAGAAATGAACAGACAACTCTTAAAGTATGCAGCTTTCATCTTGATCATCCTTGGCTTGATCGGATTCATTAGCGAAATAGCGCCACTGTGGTCAAGATATGCAACTTTTGGCCTCGGCCTGGTTCTGCTATTATTATCTTTTATAGGAAAGTCTGGCAGATGACACCTTGCGCGAATCTACGTCTCGTGGAAGTTCGTTAGATTCACCGCTTTTTGTAAAATTGCATGATGCACCCATTTATCTCTGAAAATTTCTTGTTGCAATCAGACACGGCAAGGCGATTATATTTTGATCATGTGCACCATTTGCCGATCATCGATTATCACAACCATCTTTCACCAGAAGAAATTGCGACCGACAAAAAATTCGAATCGATCACCGAAGCATGGCTCAAAGGCGACCATTATAAATGGCGCGCGATGCGGGCTAATGGCGTTCCCGAATATCTTATTACCGGTGGTGGCGATGACATATCTAAATTCAAAGCGTGGGCGGCGACCGTTCCCTTCACCATGCGAAATCCATTATATCACTGGACGCACCTGGAATTAAAACGTCCATTTGATGTTTTGGAACTGCTGAATGAAGAAAGCGCTGAAAGGATCTATCATTATTGCAATGAATTGCTTCAATCGAAATACAGCGTATGCGAAATTCTCAAATATCACCGGGTAGAATTGCTTTGCACAACCGATAGCCCGACGGACGATCTGCAATATCATCAGAAGATCGCATCCGGCGAACAGCAACTGAGAGTACTTCCAACATTTCGCCCCGACCCACTGCTTGATTTCTTTAATAAGGAACAATGGCTGAACCAGGTGGACAAGCTGTCTGAATCAACTCAAACCGGCATTCATGACCTGGATTCTTTTCTGTCCGGTCTGGGCAACCGTGTAGAGTTTTTTCATGCTAACGGTTGTCGGTTGGCGGATCACGGCTTAGAGTACATGCCGTTGCATAATGACAAGCAAGGCAAGGCCGAAAAGACATTCGCAAAATTGTTTAAAAAGAAAAAGCAACCAGACCGGGACGAGTTGCTGGCGTTAAAAGCTCATGTATTGTTTGAGCTCTGCAAAATGTATCATTCAAAACAATGGGCGCAGCAATTTCATTTAGGCGCAATGAGAAACAACAATACGCGGTTATTTGAGATGATTGGCAACGATGCGGGCACAGACTCGATCGGAGATTTTTCGCACGCGAGAACACTCTCAATCTTCCTCAATGCGCTTGACAAAGAACACCGTCTTGCAAAAACAATTTTATACAATCTAAACCCAGCAGACAATGAAGTATTTGCCACACTCGCCGGAAATTTTAATGATGGTTCGTCAGTGGGCAAGATGCAATGGGGAAGTGCATGGTGGTTTCTCGATCAGAAAGACGGGATCGGGAAGCAGCTTAATATTTTGTCGAATATGAGCTTGTTAAGCCGCTTTATCGGGATGGTCACCGATTCACGCAGCTTCCTGTCGTTTAGCCGTCATGATTATTTCCGTCGCATCCTCTGCAATCTCGTCGGCACTGATATGGACAATGGCGAATTGCCTGATGACCTTGAGTTTACAGGCAATATGGTAGCTAATATTTCGTATCACAATGCAAAGAATTATTTCGGGTGGACGTAGTTAGCGTTCACACTTCCGTTAACAGCGGAAAATGAACTGGAGAGATACATCAAATTCTTGCATTATTTTATTGCAAGAAGAAAAGGCAACAGATCCGATGTAGACTGTAAGCCGATCGGTTGTCCTGTAAAGCGGAGGCTTTATAATTCCGGAGAGCACAGTCCTCCCGCGGCGGCGGAACGGGAAAGACGCGCGAGAGGTTGAGTAAAATTTATAACCATTTTGCGGCTAAGAGCACTATGCAACAACGGGCGTCATGCCCGAACGTACTCATCAATAAAACCAGAAGGTCTCTGATCGGGCATCTGGAAATTATGAAATTCTGTATCATGTGATCAAGCGTCCAGATGAATCAAACCAGGATGCTATTTTAAGAGCAGATTTCCGCCTTCGAGGGAAAGACGCAGGAGAGGTAGAGTAAGTCCAAAAAGCTTAATAAGGTAAGAGCAAGGTCGTTCGAACAAAAAACTCCCGGAACGAAATCATTTCACAAAGTTTTTTAATGCAGAGAGCAGGTTCCCGTCTTCGCGGGAATGACGTCAAAGAGGTTGAGAAATTTTTAAGAACCCGAATTCCGCATAAGAGGAAAAATAAATCCTGACGTAAAATCCTGCTTTTATTATTCACATCACCAAAAAAACTATTTTTCACAAATGAAAATTCGCTGGCGTATTATCGCACTGCTTTTTTTTGCGACGACAGTAAACTACATTGATCGACAAGTCATGTCTTTCGTAATGACCGACGATACGTTCAAACGAGAAATGCTTGGCATCTCAACTGACACTGTCCTCACCGCGGATCTGATAGCAAAATTTAAAGAGCACATGGGTCTTGTTGATGCGGCCTTCAAAACGGTATATGCAATTGGCTTCCTGGTCGCGGGCTGGCTTGTGGATAAAGTTGGAACGAAAAAGGGATTTTCGATCGGCATTATTGTCTGGAGCGTCGCCGGCATACTTACAGGATTTGTACGGTCATTTGCGCAATTGAAAATGGTGCGGGCATTGCTCGGCCTT
>DASQJI010000789.1:0-12821 GCA_035631175.1 Parafilimonas sp. | reverse complement strand
AGAAGCGAAGTGATCACTGATGACCGGGACAATATCTATCTAGCCAGTTGTACCCAATCCAGTGATTTCCCCCTGACACCGAACGCATTTAGAAACAGCCTTGGCGGTGGCCAGGATGGCGTGTTCATCAAAGCCAGTTCCGACCTAACCAATATTTTCAACTGCACGTATCTTGGAGGCAGCGGCGACGATGCCGCCTTCGTGCTTGCGATCAGCAGAACGACTGGCAACATTTATGTTGGAGGTGGAACAACCAGCAACGATCTCGCATTCAATGCTACGGACGCACCGCAGGGCATATTGCATAAAAATTTCCAGGGCGGTGCATGCGATGGATTTATTTCCGAGATCTCTGCCGATGGGAACACGCTTTTGAAGACCGCGTACGTGGGCACCGGCGGAAATGATATGGTATATGGGGTTCAGACCGACAAGTACGGAATTCCTTATGTTATGGGCACCACCACTTCAGCATTTCCTATTTACAAATCGCCTTTTAATTCGGGGCCCAGTCCTAACCAGGCAAATGGTAAGCAGTTCATAACGAAGCTCAATGCTGATCTCACGCAAATTCAATACTCGGCGAATTTTGGAAAAGGGGCCAGCACGCCCGATATCTCACCAACCGCTTTTCTTGTCGATATCTGTGGCAATGTTTACGTGTCAGGGTGGGGTGGTTCGGGGAACGACAGGTACTATGCCAATGCGAATGTGTTTGGCATGGTTACAACGGCTAACGCAATTTCAAGGGTAACCGACGGAAACGATTTTTACTTTTTCGTTTTGGAAAAGGACGCAACGAGTCAATTGTTTGGCAGCTTCTTCGGAACTAATGATCCAAATGCATACGGAGACCACGTTGACGGTGGTACCAGTCGTTTCGACCGGAGAGGAGTGATCTACCAGGCTGTTTGTGCGAACTGCGGCAAAGTGGGTTTCTTCCCAACAACGTCGGGCTCATGGGCGCCGGGTAACCCGGCCGCGTCGGGGGCAAGATGCAATGAGGCTGCCGTGAAGATCGCTTTCGAATTATCCGGCGTCATCTCTTCGATCCGCTCGTCAATAAATGGAGTTATACGGGACAGTACCGGTTGTATTCCGCTGACGGTTGATTTTGCAGACACCATAGCGCTCGGAAAAAAATACATTTGGAATTTCGGCGACGGTTCGGGTGATACAACGACGATCGGGCCCAACGCAAGCCACACGTATGTTGCCATCGGCGATTACAGGGTGCGATTAATAAGCATCGACTCAAGCACATGTAATATTTCAGATACTTCATACATGACGATCCATGCGAGAGCCAATAGGGCTGATATCGCCTTCACGATCCAAAAGCTTCCTCCTTGCCAATCGCTCACATACCAATTCAATAACACGTCGAAACCGCCAAACGGATTTGCGTTCGCGCCTGATGATTTCACGTGGGACTTTGGCGATGGTACGGTCATCGTTTCAAATGCACCCACTTTGACACATACTTATGCGGGTACCGGCACGTATAACGTAAAACTTTATTTGGACGATACGACATTTTGTAATTCTCCGGATTCGGTGACTGTTCAGTTGAGGGTGGCCGCTGTACTGGTAGCGCAATTTGAAACGCCGCCCGTCGGCTGCGCCCCGTATAATGCATTTTTCAATAACACTTCGCTTGGCGGACAAAATTTTGTCTGGGATTTCGGGGACGGCAGTACGTCGACGGATCCGAGTCCAACGCACTTGTATGCGAATCCGGGCGTCTACACGGTTCATTTATCAGCGACGGATAATTTCACCTGCAACCCGACAGACGATACTACAATGACGATCACCGTTATTGATGGACCTATCGCGTCGTTTACTTACTCGCCTACGATCCCTAAGGAAAACACGCCGTATGATTTTACAAATACGTCGATTGGAGGAACAAGTTACAAGTGGAACTTTGGTGATGGGGACACCTTGCGTACGACAAGCATGGCGCCCGTCAGTCACTTGTTTAATGCAACGGGTGATTATACTGTTTGTCTCATTGCTTTCAACGCGAATGGATGTTCAGATACGAGTTGCCAGTTGGTGAGCGCAATAGTATCGCCTCTTGTTGACGTGCCGAATGCATTCTCGCCGAACAATGACGGTGTGAATGATATTGTTACCGTGAAAGGATATGGAATTTCAAGCATGAGCTGGAATATTTATAATCGCTGGGGACAACTTGTATTTCGTTCTACCAGTTTGTTTAATGGATGGGATGGCCGGTTTAAGGGCCAATTACAGGCGGAGGATGTTTATGCGTATATACTCAATGTGACTTTCACAGACAACACCCATTTTACAAAGAAAGGCGATATCACTTTGTTAAGATAGAAAGGAGGTGGTTATGATTAAGAGTACGAGGCCGGTTTTTTGTGTTGCCCTGCTAAGCCTGTATTTTTTGGCGCAAAATTTACAGGCGCAGGACCTGCACTTTTCGCAATACTTCAACGCGCCCTTGTTAACCAACCCGGCAAATACCGGCTTTGAACCGGACGCCGACTGGAGGGCGGGCATAAATTATCGCGACCAATGGTCTGGTGTCTTGAACAATCCTTACAAAACAATGAGTGCGTGGGGAGATGCGCAGTTATTCAATGACCGTTTCGAAAACGGGTGGATGGGAATTGGGACCGTTATTTTGAAGGATGTTGCAGGAAGCGGAAATCTCAGCAGCACGAAGATATATGGCTCCCTTGCTTATCACCAGCTAATGGGTTACAGGAGCCTGTTGAGTGGCGGTTTCGGAATCGGTGCGGTAAATAAAAGAATAGACGCAACAAAACTCACTTTCGATAATCAATGGAACGGAAAGTTCTTTGACGTTACAATTCCGAATGGTGAGCCCTTCGCAAAAACTTCCGTTTGGTATTTTGACCTGAATGCCGGCTTGAATTATTCGATCTTCCCTTCGGACAATGTTTACCTGAACGCTGGCGTGAGCGTGGACCATATCAATATGCCGGAGGAATCTTTTTTTTCCAACAGTGCATCGGATACAAAAGTTGCACCCCGGTATAATGCGTTTCTCAATGGCAGTTTTAAAGTGAACGAACAATGGATCGTGAATCCAAATGCGTATTTCAGCATGATGAGTAAGGCGACAGAAATTGTTGCCGGAATGAATGCACATTACAATCTGAGCGGTGATGGAAGTTTGCAGTTGATAGGCGGACTATATTATCGCCTGCAGGATGCGTTTATACCGGTTATCGGTTGCACGGTCAGTGGCATTTCCGTTACCGTGAACTACGACGCAACAAACTCTTCATTGGGTTCATACAGTCAAACGCGCGGAGCGTATGAGTTGTCACTGACGAAGGCGGGGGTCTTCTCTGTTTATGGGAAGAATGTGAAATGTCCTTCTGTGAAATTTTAATATACGGTGTCATCCTCATCGTGAATAAGCCCGGGTCTTCTTGATTGTGTATGAGCAAGAGATTGCTGGTGTCTCCATTCTTCGATCTGCTTTGGATTACCGCTTAATAAAACATCCGGAACTTTCCAGCCTCTGAAATTTGCAGGCCTTGTATATACAGGCGGTGCTAACAGATCATCCTGGAATGAATCGAAGAGCGCAGAGGTTTCATCGTTTAATACGCCGGGGATCAATCTTCCAACCGCATCCACAACAATCGCGGCCGCCAGTTCTCCGCCACTCAATACAAAATTGCCGACTGAGATCTCTTTTGTAACATACTGATCGCGGATGCGCTGGTCTATGCCTTTATAGTGCCCGCAAATAAAAAGAAGATTTTCCTGGAGTGAAAGTTTGTTTGCAGATTTTTGATCGAAGATGTCGCCGTCAGGTGTTAAATAAATTATTTCATTGTAGGAAGTTGCTGCTTTTAGTTCGTCGATCGCATTTGCAAGCGGTTCACACATCATCACCATTCCGGCGCCGCCGCCATACTGGTAATCATCCACCTGCCCATATTCATTGATCGCCCATTTCCGTAAGTTGAAGCAACGTACCTGAAGCAATCCTTTTTCCTGGGCACGTTTCATTATGCTGTGGTTCAGCGGGCTTTCCAAAAGTTCAGGCAGAACCGTCAGAATATCGATCTTCATGACGCAAAGATAGTTTGGTGATTTCTTGTTCGGTGATTGAATTGCACCCGCGAAGCGGTGTCCGGTTTATTTCTGATAGATCCTCGCAACCCATCCACCACCCGGTGCGAGATGAATGTTCAGCTTATCTTTCGATGAAACCGTGACGGTCTCTTTCAAATAATCTGTCCCATCACGATCCGCATTCATTCCGTCTTTAAATATCTCTGCTACATAACTTCCATCTTTCAAAAAAGGAAGATCAATGCTGATATCCCTCGCAGTCCAGTTGCTCATCACCCCAACATACCATTCGTTTCCTTTTCTCCTGGCGAGTGCTGCGTATTCGCTCACTTTGCCAGATAATGCAACCGTCTCATCAAATGTTGTTGGAACAGATGCAATAAAGTTTGTGCATTCCTGTTCGCGCATATAAATATTGGGATTGTCTGAAAGCATTTCGAACGGCGCTTCATACATAACATACATTGCGAGTTGATGACAACGCGTTCCCTGGCTCATCGGCATGCTGAATATCGGCCTGAAATTTTCTTTATTTGCGTTTCTCATCGCGCCGGGTGTATAATCCATTGGGCCTGCGATCATCCGGATGAATGGAATTGTTACATCAAACTGCGGCATATCCGGGTTGCTCCATTTCAATTGCTCCATGCCGTGAACAGCTTCGATGTTCACGACATTTGGATAAGTACGCTGGAGGCCCGTCGGCTTATATGCGCCATGATAGTCTATCATCAAGTGATATTGCGCTGCTTTCTTCGCCATGCGATAATAGAACTGTACCATCTTTTGATCATCGCGGTCCATGAAATCGATCTTAAATCCTTTGATGCCCATGTTTGAATATTTTGACAACGCCTCATCGATTTTTTTATCGAGGGGCAGCCATCCGCCCCACAACCACACACCAACATTTTTTTGTTTGCCGTAATCGATGATCTCCTGCAGATCAACCTCCGGCACAATGTGCATTATATCCAAACTATCAGCCCAGCCTTCATCCAATAAAATATATTCAACATGGTTGGCCGCGGCAAAATCAATATAATACTTGTACGTTTCAGTGTTGATGCCAGCTTTGAAATTCACGTGGGAAATATTCCAGTCGTTCCACCAGTCCCATGCAACTTTGCCAGGTTTGATCCAGGAAACATCTTCCACTCGTGCGGGCGATGCGAGCCGGTATACCATATCATTATTCAAAAGGTCTTTATCATCTGCGCTGATGATAACTATGCGCCATGGAAAGGTTCTTGTGCCCTGTGTTTTGGCAATATAATCTGCGCGCTTTGTAACATATGCCTGCAGCTTATTATGCCCTCCTTGTTTCTCATCCAAAACGTAAGGCGCAAAATCACCCCGCAAACCATTACCAGTTTTTCCATTCGTGAGGAACATGCCGGGATAATCTTCGAGGTCTGCCTCCGTGATGACTGCTTTCTTATTGTCCGGCAGTTCAACAAGCACGGGGGCAAACGCGACCGTATCTTTTATAAATTCAGACAGTTTCATATGGCGGTATGTATTCTCAAATGAACATTCATATTTGTCGCCGTTATGCGGATCATTTGAATAAGGAATAAAAGCATTCTCATCCGCTGGAAAATTAAACTCGGCATCTTCTGATTTTATTACGAGACTGTCTTTCCTGTTGGTGAGAAAACGATAAGCGACGCCATCATTGTACACTCTAAACACAATACCATAGTCACCTTTGCAGTTGATCGTAAGTTGGGTGTACTCGTCTTCAATGCTGTCTTTCTTGTAAAAGAGGGCTGGAAATTTATGATTGAGTTTTTCTTGTTTGTTTGAAATGATTTGCACATGATCGCCGAGCACTTCGCCATTTTCCAAACGCATTGCTATGGAAGAAGGCGCGATGATCACCTGCGATTGGTACGATGCGGTCCAGCTGATATTAGGCCCCGTTTCAACTTTAAGTTGTATAAAACCATTTGGTGAAGCAATTGAATACGAAGCGACCTTTTGCGCGACCGAAATAATCGCGATAAACAGTAAGCCAGTTGCGGTTACCAGAACTTTCATGAGGAGAATATTTCGGCTAAAATTAAAGTGATTTGGTATATTCATTCCTGGCAACATCAGCGATAGCTGTAATTGACCGAATTCGATTGCTCAATCAAGTACAAGATCTCATGAAAACTTACGTGCACCTACTGGTAGTATTAACCGCACTTATTTCAGCAAAACCATTTGCACAAACCAAACAGCTGGCCTTATTTAATGGCAAAGATTTAACCGGCTGGGATACATACATCGGTCCTCCGCTGGATGATTCCGGGAAAAAAATAAGCAATATTCCTGTTGGATTGAATAACGACCCGAATCATGTTTTCACTATTATAAATAATGCAGGCGAAAACGTGATTCGCATTTCCGGTGAAAACTGGGGCGGCATATCAACTAAAAGTGAATATTCAAATTTTCATCTGCAGTTGATGTTCAAATGGGGCACGCTAAAATGGGGACAAAAGAAAAACAAAAAGCGCGACAGCGGACTCTTATATTTCTGCGTCGGTCCTCATGGTGCAGATTATGGCGCGTGGATGCGCTCGCAGGAATTTCAAATTGAGGAAGGAAACTGCGGCGATTATTGGGGCGTGGCAGGAGGAACCGAAGACATCCCCATCATAAAAAGATCAGACAGCGAATATGTTTATGATCCCTCAGGGAACTTAACAACGTTTAGCGCTACGAGTGCCGTTGGCCGGCATTGCGTAAAACGTGGCGATGCAGAAAATTCATCCGGCGAATGGAATATTCTCGACTTATATTGTAATGGTGATACCAGTGTGCATGTAATAAATGGACAGGTAATGATGGTGCTTTATCATTCTGCTCAAATGGATAGCGGGAACGTTTCGCCACTCGTAAAAGGAAAGGTTCAAATACAATCAGAGGGTGCCGAAGTTTTTTATAAGCGTATCACAATCGAACCGCTGAAATCTATTCCTGTGCATTTGCTGCAATGATCGGTCTATTTGGGCTGAGGAGAAAAATTAATTGTCGGTGATCAGCACATAATTATAGTTACTTCATCTCCCCGGGGATAACCGTTAGCATTTCTTTTCTTCCTCCTCGCAAAACACCCAGTGAAATCTTTTTTCCAACCGCATCTTCGTTCAGATATTTATGAAGTGAGTCAACTGTTGCAACAGGCTTGCCTTCAAACTCGACAATAATATCACCGAGCCTTAGTTGAGTATTATAAAAGTTTCCATCCGGCAAGATTTCGAAAACATATACACCGGTTTTTGTTTTAAGTTGGTTGGCCCCGATCATCCGGGCGGTGAGATTTACCGGTTGTGCGGCCACACCCAGTTGCGCGCGCTTCACCCGCCCATGTATGATCAGTTGGCCCACAACATAAGCGGCCAAATTTGAAGAAACGGCAAAGCACAAACCCTGCGCTGCCGAAATTACTGCTGTATTTACACCAATCACTTTGCCTTCCGAATTCACCAATGGGCCACCGCTGTTCCCGGGATTTAAAGCAGCGTCGGTTTGTATCACATCATCGATCAACCTTCCGTTATTTGCTCTTAACGTTCTTCCCAATGCGCTTACAACACCGGTGGTTACTGTGTGCTGCAAACCCATCGGGTTACCGATTGCAATTGCAATTTGGCCAGGTTCAAGCATGTCAGAATTTGCAAATTGCAAAGGCTTCAATTCGCCGTCATAAACTTTCAAAACTGCGATGTCTGTTGAAGGATCGGCGCCAACCAGCGTTGCATTCGATTCAATACCGTCGGCAAAACCCGTCTTGATCGATATCGCATCATCGATCACATGATTGTTTGTCACAATAAATCCATCCGTCGATATCACAAATCCGGATCCTGATCCACTTTGTTCTTCGATCTTTTTCGTGCGCGGATGTTGCACCTTTTTTGCCACGCGCACATGTACAACCGCATGCGATGCATGTTTTACAACACCGGTGACCGTTGTTGAATAGGCGTCGAGTAATTGCTTGTCTGAGGACACAGGCAATAAGTGTCCATTGATATTGTTTTCCATGTTTGTTTAAAAACTCAACAATCAAACCAAGTGAAAACAGGAGAAATTTTGTCAGACAATCAGGTACGATTGAAACATTTGCCCGGGAGGAGAGCTGTAATCCCACATGACAACGTGTTTGAAGCGTTCATCAGCCAACTGTTGCCGAAGCGGAGATCAATATAATGGAACCTTTTAAATTTTAATTCTGTGCACATTTGAAAAGAAATCAGTCTGTCTCACATATTGAGGTTATCTTCCCCCGATTACCGTACATCTTCAAGTACCATTACTTAAACAAAACAATAAGCACAAATGAGAAAAATCTTAAGCATTCTTCTGCTTATTCCTTTTATTGGAATAAGCCAAACAAAAACCATTGTTAGTGTAACACGAGTATTCCCCAAGGCGGACAAGGTTGCAGAATTTGAAAAGGCTTTGACTGCACATGCCCAGAAGTACCACACAGGTGATTTCGCCTGGAGGGTTTACGAAATTCAGTCTGGCCCTGATGCCGGTGGCTATCACCTCACTGAAGGGCCGACGAGTTGGGATGCCTTGGATGGCCGCGGCGATCTTGGCGCTGAACACACCAATGACTGGAACAAAAATGTCGCGATTTATCTCACAGACAGGTCAGAACAATCATATTCCGAGTATGACGACTCACTTAGCACGGTTGCGCTTGGGAATTACTCAAACAAGATCGTCATTAACCACATGTATCCAAAACCGGGGATGATAGTGGGCGCCACAGATCTTGTTAGAAAATTAAAGAAAGTTTGGGCAGACGGGAATGAAACCGTTGCAGTGTACAACTTGGTTAGTTCAGGTGATCCGCAAATAACAACAGTCAACAGGCTGAAGAATGGATTAAAAGAGCTGGCAGACGGATACCGGCCGCCAATGGCTTCAAGGTATAATGCGGTCTACGGCGCAGGTGCGTGGGATACATATCTTGCCGATTACGCAAAATATGTTGAACGCAGATGGAGCGAGATCCTCGTCTACCGGAGTGATCTGAGTTCTAAATAGGAGATTGTTTAATAGAACATGAAGGCCCGTCAGCGTGCAAACTGGCGGGCCTTTCAATTTCTTACGCTTCGAAGTTTTTTTGGGAAGGAATTGCATTACTTTTCTTCGATTACCATATATATGGGCAGGTGATCACTGAAGCCTTCAGGATTATAAGAGTGGGCACTCGAAGGCGCACCAAAGCTTACGGGTTTCTTGTATTCGCCTGTCACCAATTCAGGCAGGAAATCAACAATATTCACCTCCTGCACGCTAAAATAGCCCGCATTCAAGATCAGCCCTCGTGACACAAGGAATTGGTCAAGTACATTTTTTTCGTTGCCAAATACGAACGTAGCGCGATTCTGGCCGAGAAACTGATGCATCAAATTAAGCAGGTAAGGCTTATGTACCGTGTCAGGCAGGATTGGACGCGCAGCGTTTTCGATCACGTGTTCATCAGCAACACCTAATGCATATTCAGACACGGAACGATTAAACGGCTCGTCATTCAAATCTCCCATCACAATGATTGCTTCTGTTTCGCCGCGTATCTCCATGATCCGCTTGATCCAGTAGCTCAGATTTTCGCCGACCATTATACGGAACGGCTCAGACTCATATTGTCCGCCTGAACGGGAAGGCCAATGGTTGCCTATCAGGAATAATTTTTTGCCGCTGGCGTTAACTGTAAAATTTACCTGCAACAGATCGCGGGTGCCTGTGCGTTTCATCACTTCGTGCGAAAAAATTTCCGGCTCCGGTGTGTAAAGCGAAGTATCGTACATGAAGGCAATGTCAATGCCGCGGTGGTCGTTCATTTCCACATGTACCACATCATAGCTACGGCCTGTGGCCACAGATATTTTGCCGGCGATCAATTGAACAACTCTTTTGTTCTCAAGTTCGCAGAATCCCATGATATCAGGTCCGTGGTTGCCATTAAGTTGCGCTATAATGGAAGAAAGGTTTGTGACCTTTTTGTTAAGCACGGTTTCGTCCCAGCCTTTCAGGTAAGATCCTAATTCATGTTGCAGCCATGGAATTCGGTCCGCGCTTGTTTCTACGTCGAAGAGGTTCTCAAGATTCCACCAGGCAAGAAAATGTGTGTTCATAAGATTTTTTTTGAAGAAGTTAGTAGGGTTGATGCGTGTTTTAACAGCGAGCTTTACAAAATCGCAGCTTGGACTTAAAACACTTTACCAGAACTGAATGTGATTTCCTTAGTGAATAATCTGAACGGTCGTTTTGTTGTTAGTTCTATTGCATCTGCATTCCAAAGACGTTCGATATGAAATATACACATCCCTGATCAAAAATGCAAATTTGTTTGCGTGTGCAATTGACGGAGTTATTGGCGGATAAGTACGATTTGAAATGGCTTCGAAAAAATTCGCTACCTGTAATATTTATCAACGATGTACCGGTACTCATAAGGTTCCTTGGACCCAATCCGCGTTGTGTGGTGAAATTCGAAAGTTTGATTTTCAGAATCGGCCATCAGAATATTTGGTCCATCGATAACGTCAACGCCGTTGGCCGCCATTAAGTCTATGTCATCAGTACTCAGAACAATACCCGAAAGTGTATACAGACCCGCTCCATTGTCAGTAAATGTCATTTCATACCGGGGTTGTATATAAAAGCCGCTGGGAACCTCAACGAGAATTGAGTTAGCGAAAGGATCGAATGCTAAAAATGTAACGGGTTGCGCAAAAAAAGAAGTGCTGGTTAGATCCACTGACGTACTATCCTGGGCATACCACTTCTTACGATCCCAAAGATACGCGCCATATGGGCGCAGGACTCTGTACTCTTGCATCCTTCTGGCATGTGAAGCCAAAGCACGATAGCACGAGACAAACGAGGATAAGTTTAGACACTCGCATTTCAAATAGTAATATAAATAAATGTTTTCAGCGATTCAGGCAGTTCACGAAAGCGCGGATGGATGAATGGTGTGTGTTGTTTTTACGACGGCTGTTGCTACCGGCTAACCTGATTTCTTTTAAGTTTAGCAAGGTTTGTTGAAACATACCGTTCGACAAGCATAAGCATCAGAACAACGAGCATGGAAAGTAAGACGTTGATGACCTGGCTGTTCAAATGTCTTGTAATATCAACCGTTCGAAGGTCAAAGCCGAATTTTTCGGTGGTGGCGGTTGCCCAATTCACCTGCGTTGTTACATAAATGAGCAGTCCTCCGATCAGCAACACAAAAAATGATGCAAGAGCGGTTATGATCTTTTTGTTGATGTATGTTTTCGCACCCGGCGCAACTTGCATTTTCGAAAGCTGTTCCATAACGTTGCTGCTGAAACGCATTGGAGGGTCCTCGAGCTTCAGGTCAGAATGTATTGATTCATTAAGTTCCAATAGTTGATCGTATGTCTGACGCCATTTAGAATCATTGTTAAGCTTCTGCTCAATCTCATGCTTTTCTTCAGCGCTTAGCTCACCGTCAATGTAATTCCATAAACGGATCTCGATCTGCTGTTCATTCATAGTAACTGACTTTAATGTTCACCTTGTCATCTTGCGCATATCTGCGCTTCGACATTCAGCCACACATTTCTCTTACTTCATTGCCGAAGTGTAACTCCATTTTTTCTTTCAATCGTTGCCGTGCGCGGTGCAACTTCACTTTGGCATTGTTCGGCTTTATTCCCAATATTTTGCCGATCTCTTCGATGCTTTGGTCGCCCTTATAAAATAAAGTGATGATGGTCGAATCCTCGGCATTCAATAAACGCATCGCCCGGTTCAACAGGTTTGCTCCTGATGTGTTTGCAACAATATCATTACTGCCTGCATGGTAGTTATTTGCCTGGTCGAAGATCTGCTGATCGGTTAGCGAGCGCGTTTCTAATTTTTTTTTCCTCAAAAAACTGCTACACGTGTTTGCAGTGATTGCGTATAACCAGGTACTGAATTTTGCCGTCTGTTTATAATCGGCAAGCGACCTGTATGCCTTCACAAAAACGTCCTGTGCAATTTCTTCGGCGTCTTGCCGGTTACGCGCATACCGGAGAGCGATTGTAAATACGAAATGCTGGTGACGGTTCACCAATTCTGCAAAAAACTGCCGATCACCCTGCAGTACCCTGCTGATGATCTCTTTATCGGCCATTCCGCCTTGCATATATGATAAATAGGACGACGCATTACGAACAAAGGTTACAACCTGACCCAGTTTTTCTACCGCCTGCAACAAAGTTCAAAAAAAACATTTGGTTTTGTAACCAGCCTCAGCCGGTTGTAGTCATATGGTTAGTTTAATAATCAAAAATTTAAAATTTATGGATGCTGGCATTTTTGTAGCTATACTCGTCCCCATTGCGGCTATGGCAATGATCTTTGGAATTGTATACCTGTTTAAAAAAGAGAGCCTTGCGATGATCGAAAAAGGAATGAATCCGCGTGTGCACAGGCCCGCTCCATATACGAGCCTTAAATATGGTTTGCTATTGACCGGCAGCGGCATTGGCCTCTTACTCGCTTACCTTATCGACGTTGCTTCCACTACCATAGATGGTGATGAAAACGCGTCGATATACTTTGCACTCATTGCAGTTTTCGGAGGCATCGGTCTTATCGTTTCTTACATGATCGAGAAGAAGGAATTGCTTGATAAAAGTCTTGCCTGAATCCGCGCATCTTGAATTTCTATTTGCCGGCTTGCATTTCTATTGGTT
>DASQJI010000788.1:0-5163 GCA_035631175.1 Parafilimonas sp. | reverse complement strand
GCAAATAATTTTTTTTCTGAAAGGAGTTGCTGATATTTTTTTTTGTCGATCGAATCGATGACAGAATTCTCATCCTCTACATTTTCAAGCACGCCTTTTTTTTCAAAGCAATAGATCAGCCGAACATCATACAAACCTGATAAAGCCGCCGCAAGTGTTGATGCAATGGTGTCCGCGTTGGTGTTTAGTATATGCCCACGTTCATCGTGTGTTAACGGGGCCACTACCGGTACAAAAGCGTTTTGAAGCAGCACCTGCCAACCGGCAACCAGCAACCTGGAACCGGAAACATCTCCGGCCCAACCGTAATCAACGCCGGCTAACGCGCCGCGTTTTGTTGCCGGAATCAAATTTCCATCCGCACCGCTTAATCCAATGGCATTACAACCGAATGATTGCAGTTGAGCAACTATTTTTTTATTGATCAGCCCGCCATAAACCATGGTTACAAGATCGATCGTCTCATCATCTGTGATTCGTCGTCCATTTATATATTTTGATTCGATGCCCAATTTGTTTCCGACACTTGTTGCAATTTTTCCGCCTCCATGCACCAGAATTTTAAGTGTATCAATGCGCGAAAAAGAATCGAGAAATAATGAAAGCTTTTTTTCATCATCGATTACGTTTCCACCAATCTTTATTACAATTAACCTTGTCTTTTTCCCGTCCATTTCACTTGCGGTGCGTTTTCCCCCGTCCCCTAAAGGGGAGTTCGACAGTTCTTCGATAGCATGCTCAATTGTACGTAATACGCCGTTCGTATCATTTAAAACATCAGCATTCTTAAATCGTAAAACCGTTAGGCCGAATTCTTTAAGATGACGTTCTCTGTGTGTGTCATGACGCTTTACTTCCTCAACTTCATGTATTGCGCCATCCAACTCAATTACCAGCCTAATACGGTGGCAATAAAAATCCACCACATAATTGGCAACAGGATGCTGTCGTCTGAATTTCAACTTCCAGTTGTTTATACGCAAGACATTCCATAAAATCTCTTCAGCCGTAGTCATTGTGCTTCTCAACTCTTGCGCTCGTTGAAATATAGTATGGTTCGCTCCATAAAACATGTTCATGCCCTTTCCTTCTAAAGGCGAATAATAAAAAAAATGAGCAAACTTGAATTTCATCTGTATCAACTTTTACGGATGTACATTCTCCCCTTCAGGCCCGCCCGTGCCGGATCGGACGGGGGACGGGGGCATGGACCCGCCCCTCAGAATGTGTGCAATCACGGCCTGCGCGGCCCACACCCTGTTGGCTGCCTGTTGTGTTACGATACTGTTCTCGCCGTCTAAAATTTCATCACTCAGTTCAACATTTCTTCTTACGGGCAAACAATGCATGACCTTCGCATTATTCGTCAGTTTCAATTTTTCTTCGGTAAGCATCCAGCGCGGGTCGTTTTCATAGATGCGGCCATAATCGTTATAGGTGCTCCAGTTTTTTACATACACAAAATCTGCATCCTTTAAAGCTTCATCCTGGTTATGTGTGATGGTTGCGCCTCTTGTGAATTGTTCGGCCAGCTCATAATCCGCAGGATGCGTGATCACGAACTCAGCTTTGCCCCATGCGTTTACCCATTGAGAAAAACTGTTGGCTACACACTGTGGCAATGGCTTTACGTGGGGAGCCCAGGTCAAAACTATTTTAGGATTTGGGATTTGGGATTTGGGATTTTGCATTCGTTCGGTTATGGTGACAATATCCGTTAGCGATTGCAGCGGATGCAGTGTTGCACTTTCCAAACTGATAACCGGAACACCACAATACTTTACAAATTGGTTAATGTATAATTCGCTGTAATCTTCATCGCGATTTTTGAGTGAGGGAAAAGTTCTTATGCAAAGAATATCAAAATAGCGTCCCAGGACCGGCGCTGCGTCTTTTATGTGTTCAGCGGTGTTGCCGCTCATAATAGCGCCTTCTTCAAATTCCAAAGCCCAGCCTTCTTTGTCAACATTAAAAACGATCGCGTCCATTCCAAGGTTGGCAGCAGCAACCTGTGTGCTCAACCTTGTGCGCAGGCTTGGGTTCAAAAATAAAAGCCCGATGCGCTTTTTTGCGCCGAGTGTTTTATGTTTAAAAGGATCCGCTTTATACTCCAATGCCTTTGCAACGAGAGTATTTATATCAGGCACATCATGAACGGAAATGAACTGTTTCAATATATAGATCGTTATTTATGTACTTAGCTTTTGGAACTGTATGATACTGTTGTTGCGTCGCACTCTTCTGCGCCTTGTTCTTCACTCAGCAATACTCACCTTAAAAGACATCGACATAGTTAATGTGGTTCGAGATTCTATGCTTCAAGCAACGCCGGTTTTTTGATCTCAGCAATTGCGTCCTGCAGCACATCCAAAAACTCATCGACCTGCTTTCTCGTAATATTCAGCGCCGGCAAAAGACGTATCACATTAGGTTTTGCCTCGCCTGTAAAAATGAAATGATCATTCAACAGTTTTGTACGCAGGTCTTTTAAATCTTCTGGCACGTCAAAGCCGATCATTAATCCTTTGCCGCGCACATTTTCGATGCCGTCAATGTTTTTTAATTTATTGATAAGATACATGCCGCGCTGTTTGCCAAGTTCGATCAAATTTTCGTGCTCCATTACTTCAAGCACAGCCAGCGCCGCCGCACAGGCGAGGTGATTGCCGCCGAAAGTTGTGCCGAGCATTCCATGTTTCGGTTTGATGTAAGGCGCGATCAAAAGTCCTCCGACAGCAAAGCCATTACCCATTCCTTTTGCCATCGTGTAGACGTCAGCATTCACACCAGCATGATCCAGCGCGAAAAATTTTCCGCTGCGGCCATAACCACACTGCACTTCATCGGCAATAAAAATTGCATCGTGCTCATCACACAACTTCCTTATCAGTTGCAAAAAGGTTTCTGTAGCAACATTAATTCCGCCGACACCCTGTATCGCTTCAACGATGACTGCGCTTATGGTTTCTCCATTCTCTTCAAAATATTTTTTTACTGCGTCTTCATCATTGAAGGGAAGAAATTCAATGTTTGTTGTCTCGTTAACAGGTGCCACAATCTTTGGATTGTCCGTTGCAGCAACCGCGAGCGATGTTCTTCCGTGAAAGGCCTTTGTAAACGCCACCACTTTCTTTTTACCGTTGTGAAATGATGCGAGCTTCAACGCATTTTCATTCGCCTCAGCGCCGCTGTTGCATAAGAAAAGCTGGTAATTTTCTTTACCCGATAATTTGCCTAACTTATCAGCGAGCTCATGTTGCAAAGGAATGTGTACCGAGTTTGAATAAAAAGAAATTTTCTCCATCTGATCGGTGAGTCTTTTTATCCAATGCGGATGTGAATGGCCAATGCTGATCACCGCGTGGCCGCCATACATGTCGAGATACTGCACACCATTTTCATCCCATACGTAAGAGCCTTGCGCCTTTGTGATGGTGATGTTGTTGAGAGGATAGACATCAAATAGCGTCGCGCCCTTGGCCGGTACGGCTCCGTCCCCTAAACGGGAGGTCTCACTTTGCTTATATTTTGAATTGTTCATAATAAGTCTTCGTTTCTTCAGGTTTACGTTCTTAAAAATAGTTTGCCTTTAATTTTAGTCCTGCCGTTTCCTCAATTCCGAACATCAAATTCATGTTCTGAACTGCCTGGCCTGAAGCGCCCTTTAATAAATTATCTAAAGTTGAATGGATCACCAATTTATTGCCATGCTTTTCCACGTGAAGGAGGCATTTGTTTGTGTTCACTGCTTGCTTCATGTCGATCATTACATCTGATACAACTGTAAAAGGATGATCGCTGTAAAATTCTGTGTAAAGTTCTTTTGCTTCGTCAGCAGACAGGTCGCAATTGACAGTCGAGCTTACATAAATCCCTCTTGTAAAATCGCCGCGCCAGGGAACGAAGCTTAGCTTCGGTCCAGTTCCATTAATTGACAGAGGAAAAGAACTCTGCAACTGATGCAAACTTTGATGGATCTCATGCACATGCTGATGGCTTAATGTTTTATACGACTGGATATTGTTCGACCTCCAGCTAAAATGAGATGTTTCGGTCAATGATTGTCCGGCGCCTGTTGATCCGGTGATGCCGGTTGTGTAAACGTCGCCTAACAAACCAGCTTTTGCCAGCGGCAGCAGTCCAAGTTGAATAGCAGTTGCAAAACATCCGGGGTTCGCAATGTTTTTTGCTGATCTGATTTGTTGTGTGTTTAATTCAGGAAGACCATAAACGAAGCTGCGGGCTGCGAGCTGCGAGCTGTGAGCCAGGCGAAAGTCGTTGGACAGATCAATTATTTTAACATCCCCGGGAATTTGCGTCTGCTGCAAAAATTTTCTTGATTCTCCATGACCAGAGCATAAAAATAAAGCGGCCCCGGCTCCTTCATGAAACGAAGTAGAAAACAGCTTTTCAAGATCAAGAGCGCCTGTAAATTGTAATTCCGTTTCGCCAATTAAATCCTTGTGTGCGTCATAGACATATTTGCCTGCATTGCTTTTGCTATGTACAAATGCAATGTCAGCGTGCGGATGATTGATCAACAACCTGATCAATTCACCGCCAGTGTAACCAGCGCCGCCAACTATGCCAACTTGTATTTTCATCTTAAGGCCTTGCTTTATTATAATGAGACGCGAATGCTCAAAACGCGTCAACTGTCTTTTGGTCCGGGGCATGAACCTGGTTCCAAATCGCTGTTTGATTTCCAAAAATTTTGCTGAATCCTCGTACATCCTCTCCAGTCCAACCATTGTTCATCTCTCCGTATTTGCCAAACTTGCTGTTCATGAGGTCGTAATCACTTTCAATACCGTTTACTTGAAAACGATACGGCTGCAACTCCACAAATACTTTTCCTGTGACATGTTGTTGGGAGTTCTCAAAAAATGCTTCTATGTTTCTCATCACCGGGTCGAGAATTTGTCCTTCATGCAACCAGTTGCCATAAAAATTCGCGAGGGTGTCTTTCCAGCTCAATTGCCATTTAGTAAGCACATGCTTTTCTAAAGCGTGATGGGATTTTAAGATGATCATCGGCGCGGCAGCTACAAAGCCAACGCGTCCCTTAATACCGATGATCGTGTCGCCGATGTGGATGTCTCTGCCAATACCATACGCCCCGGCTACACGTTGTAAATATTGGATCGCTTCGGACGGATGTGA
>DASQJI010000787.1:0-1783 GCA_035631175.1 Parafilimonas sp. | reverse complement strand
CTCACCGCCCGGTCTATATCAATTCCTTTATAAGTCTGCTGCAAATAAACGTATATGGCGTTCGCGTGTTTATCAAAATATGAATCAGAAATTCTCCATTTGCTTAGATCGCTCAGGGAAACTCCGATCACCGATGCATTTTTTCTTACCAGGTTCCATGAGTAGTCAACCGAGGGTTGGGTTTGGCCTTGAATGAAGGTCGGCGTTAGCAGCATAAGTAAACAGGCCAGGCGTACAAATTTTCTCATAGTTTACTTTAAAAGGGTGCTTATGACAAAGCAATTTATAGAAATAATTGAAATGGCACAGGCACGCATGAAAAAATTAGAATGAGGGCAATTCATCAATTTCAAAAAAAGAATCTGCTGTGAGCTGAAACGCAAGGGTATTGTTGCCATTGGTAATAACAAGATACTGTACATCGTGCCCGATGTTGTAGCGCAGGATTTGCTCAAGCACAGGCAAATTAAGATCGACGTTCATTTCTTTACATTCAACGATCATCCAGGGCCGGCTATCTTTATATACCACGATGTCGCACCGCTTTCTAAGTTCTCCAACGTTGACCAGTTTTTCAACTGACAGCAATGCCCCGGGATAATTTTTCACACGCAGGATGTATTGTAAAAAATTTTGCCGAACCCATTCTTCAGGGGTCAATGTTACCCATCGACGCCGAACTTCATCAAAAATAAATTCCTTCCCGAGCGTTTTTTTAATTCGAAAATTGTATGAAGGATAAACGATCTTAAGCATGTGTAATACTTGCGGATCTTTAATATTTGTGGCTTTTTCCTGCTGTGCTGCTTATGCCAGCACAATCTTTGCGGGAATGTCTTGATTGAAGAAAGAACAACTAAAAGATGCAATTCAATTTTTTTTGACCTACTTTTGCAAACTTTAAATTTTTACGCCGCACATCACAACCGCCCCGTAAGGCGGAAGGCGGGTTGAATGTGCCATTCTAAATTAGGAACCGACACATGAAACTTTCACAATTTCGATTTGATCTGCCTCTCAATCTTATTGCCCAAAACCCCACCAAAAGACGCGAAGATAGCCGGATGATGGTGATTCACCGTAAGACGGGTCAAATAGAGAACAAGCATTTCAGGGACATTTTAGATTATTTCAACGATAAAGATGTATTCGTTGTTAACAATACAAAGGTTTTTCCCGCCCGCATGTACGGACGCAAGGAAAAGACCGGGGCAAGGATCGAAGTATTTCTGCTGCGCGAATTGAATAAGCCGAACCGTTTATGGGATGTGATCGTTGACCCGGCCAGGAAGATCAGGGTTGGCAATAAATTGTATTTTGGAGATAATGACGAACTCGTTGCGGAAGTTATCGACAACACCACCAGCCGGGGCCGAACGATCCGTTTTTTGTGGGAAGGAGATGACCTCGGCTTCAGGAACATGCTGGAGTTTTTGGGCGAAACGCCCTTACCTAAATACATCAAACGCAAACCGGATGAGGAAGATAAGGAGCGTTACCAAACGGTTTACGCGAAGTATGAAGGCGCAGTTGCCGCACCTACCGCAGGATTTCATTTTAGCCGCGAATTAATTAAGCGCTGTGAGATAAAAGGCATTCGTTTCGCGGAGCTGACGTTGCACACAGGCTTAGGGACATTCCGCCCGATTGAAGTTGAAGATCTTAGCAAGCATAAGATGGATGCAGAGTACTACCGGATAGACGAGGAATGCTGCAGGATCGTGAACAAAGCGAAAGAAACCGAACATCGCATTTGCTCAATCGGCACAACTACAATGCGGGG
>DASQJI010000786.1:0-3213 GCA_035631175.1 Parafilimonas sp. | reverse complement strand
GCAAAATAGAATTGGACAAAATAAAAATTCCTGATCATCATCAACCTGTTATCTGATTCGAATCATAATCCCTTATAGAAGGCGTAAAGAATAACGCGGTAAAGAGAAGTTTGTTCTTAAGCGTAGCCCGTTCTTTTTCATTTCTGCGGAGTTTGTACATGCTTGACCGCTATAGGCTCCCGCAACTCAACTTGAATAATTTCATGCGAATATTGAGTGATTTTTATTAAACATTCCTGATAATAATAGAGCAGTGCCGGCCAGGTAAAAGCTACAAGTAACGATCAATTCTTTATAGTGTAAAGCTCGGCCACAGGGGCATTTTAAATGTTATACAATTATTGCAAACAATTATATAATTCATACAATTTCCCTGCGAGAGAGAATATCGAAGCCCTTTTTGTGATCCGATACTCAGATGAAATGGAGAGCCTTTCCGCAAATGGCAACTTCCCTGATATCTAGTTCTAGTCCCGATTACTTTACGAGCTTACGGTTTTTAAAACGGGTGTATAGAAAAGATTGTAGCAACATAAAAGCAATCGCTGCGAGGTTTAAGAGAAGGCTGACCGTATAAACGTTCATATCGTTTCGTACCATGTCTTTGGTAGGCGCAGATATTTGGGAAAATAAGTCCTTTAATAATAAAATGAAAAAGACGAGACTATGTAATAAACTGAGCAATGGCTTTTTGGCAAGTGGTGGTATCCAGAAGAGAATTGAGAGAAGCCCCCAAATGGTTAGCCAGGGCTGTTGAATTGCACGGTGCATATTTTCAATGGAATAATCTGGATATAAATTTTTCAGCTGAAGCCCCAGGTATAAAATACCCACCAAGGCATATGCGAAGGGTAAAAGAGAAGTGATCCTGGTCTTAAAATTGTTTCCTGCACTGCCCGCGATAAACACGACGACAGTATATATTAATGCATAACCTGAAAAAAAAGCCAGCAATTCAAGCCGCTGGATGTAGGCGAAAAGACTATCCATAGATGCAAGCTAAGAATGTGAATGGTGAATTGTCAATGCTTTTCCAATTCGACTCTGAGTTTCAAAATCAAAGTATCCAAATCGCAAGTGGGTAGTTATCATTGGGAACGATAGTTCGCAGCTCAAACTTCAAACCTCAAACTTCAAACATCCCCAATAAACCAGTTAACAAATTAACCAATCAACCAAACTCTAAAACCTCTTAAACCTTTCAAAGCACGCTTTCTCCAATGCTTCCCGGTCGTCGGGGTGAGCGATGCCGATCAATGATTTTGCACGCTGTCTTAAATTCTTTCCCCATAAATAAGCCACGCCATATTCCGTAACTACATAATGTACGTGGGCTCTTGATGTAACTACATCCGCACCGGGTTTCAACATGGGTACGATGCGCGGAAAGCCTTTATTGGTACGCGACGGAATTGCGATGATTGGTTTCCCATTCTCGCTCAGTGCAGCGCCGCGCATAAAATCCATTTGACCGCCTACGCCGGAATATTGATACGTGCCGATGGAATCGCTGCAGACTTGCCCTGTAATATCTACTTCGATGGCGCTGTTGATCGCAATCATTTTATTATTACGCCGAATGATGTGAGGATCGTTCACGTAATCTATATCCAGGAAAGCGAACGATGGATTGTCATCAACATAATCATATAATTTTTTTGAGCCTGCCGCAAATGATGACACAGTTTTGTTGGGGTGTATTCTCTTGTACCTGTTATTGATCACATCTTTTTCAACCAGGTCGATGATTCCGTCGGAACACATTTCGGTGTGTACACCGAGGTCTTTGTGATTGTGCAGGCAATTCAACACTGCATCAGGGATCGCCCCGATGCCCATTTGCAGCGTACACTTATCATCGACCAAACCGGCGACGAACTCGCCTATTTTTCTAGCCTCGGGTCCGGTTTTCTCCGCAAAGTTTGCCGTGTGCAACTGGTCTTCGCAATAGACCATTGCTTTAAAGCGACTGCTGTGTATCATTCCATCGCCATGGGTTCGCGGCACATTAGGATTAACCTGCGCGATCACATACCGCGCGTGATTTACGGCGCTGCGCGCTATATCAACCGATACGCCAAGCGAACAGTATCCATGTTTATCAGGTGTGGATACGTGCACGAGTGCCACGTCGATCGGCATAACATTACGCTTTATCAGCTCGGGTATTTCGCTTAAAAAAACCGGTACATAATCCGCGTAGCCCTCGTTCACATCGCTACGAATGGGAGCTGACACGAAAAGCGAATTGATATGAAAATTATCCCTGCATTCCGGTTTATCGACATGTATGTCGCCGAGCACCGTGATAGAAACGATTTCGACATTCTGTAAACGGCGCGATTCTTTTGCCAGGTGCTCCAAAAGGTATGTCGGTGTGTGTGCACTGCCATGGACAAACACGCGTTGATTTGATTGGATGATCGACAATGCCTGTTCCGGAGTCACATAATTTATCGGAGCTTTCATTGAAAACTTTTGCGGCAAATCTATCGATACGTTTCGCACAATACCTGATGATGGTCAGGTACTTTAGATGTTGATGGCGTTTTGTAATGTCGAAAATTTGCCTGTTATCTGATAGCGGTCAACATTCGGATGGTTTTGCGTTGGTACTTTGGCTCTTGAAAAATTCAGCCTTTCCTCGCAAACTAAAAACTGTTCTACATGCTACCGCAAGAAATACAAAAGGTCTTTCCGTTATTCGACACGACCCTCGCAGAAGAAATTGCCGGAAAAGCAGAGCCGAGAGATTTCAAAGCCGGCGATCTCATCATGAAAACCGGCCAGTACATGCGTTCAACAATACTGGTGGTGAGCGGACTTATTAAAGTGTTTAGGGAAGATGAAGACGGGAATGAATTTTTTATGTATTACCTGCAGCCCGGGCAAGCATGTGCTTTGTCGATGATCTGTGCGACGAAACATGAAACAAGCGGCATCATGGCGAAAGCGGCCGAGGACACGGAGGTGCTTGCAATTCCCATTAAGTATATGGATTCCTTAATGCTGAATTATAAGAACTGGTACTACTTCGTGCTGGAAACCTATCGCTCCAGGTTCGAAGAACTCTTGCAAACAATCGATCATATCGCTTTCCGCAATATGGATGAGCGATTGATGTTTTATTTGAAGCGGCAACAACAAATATTGAATACAAGATTTCTTAAGCTGTCAAACACTGAAATAGCGCAGGAATTAAATTCTTCGCGT
>DASQJI010000785.1:0-1758 GCA_035631175.1 Parafilimonas sp. | reverse complement strand
TTGCAAACAATCGATCATATCGCTTTCCGCAATATGGATGAGCGATTGATGTTTTATTTGAAGCGGCAACAACAAATATTGAATACAAGATTTCTTAAGCTGTCAAACACTGAAATAGCGCAGGAATTAAATTCTTCGCGTGAAGTGATCTCGCGCCTGATGCGAAAACTTTCTGACAAAGGATTTATTAAACTGAAACGTACACACGTTGAAATAATCAATGTTGACATGCCTGATGTGACCTTAGTCACGGCAAACTAGTCGCTTCTGCCTGAACTTTGCATTCGAAAAAGCAAGCATAAAAAGCAATTCAGTAAGCAAATTATTGAAGGCACCGGTGCGCATTAACCGGCGCATGCCCGGGTCCCTTGTTCGCATCGGCACAGGCGCATTCGTGATCATTGTGGTTGTACTGAGCGCTATTGCCGGCACATGGGTTTATGGAGCTATTAAAAACAAATTACCACACTAAGCAATAGCTAACGTGTCTATTGAAATCACGTGCGTCAGCTTTCCACCTTCATCGGTACAACATAAACCGTTAAAACTTTTTCCTGGCAGCGCATCCTTTCAAATTGTGCCAAAAGTCACACTTTGCTCGCAGCCGCCGTCTCAACTTTGTACAAAACGACACATGGAAATCGCGGGATACATTGCGGCAGCGTTGATTGGAATTTCCTTAGGATTGGTTGGTGGAGGTGGTTCTATTTTTACCATGCCGATCTTAGTGTACCTCTTCGGCGTTTCCCCACCGCTGGCAACATCTTATTCCCTGTTCGTAGTTGGATCAACCAGCCTGGTCGGAGCTGTTAGTAATTACAAAAAAGGCCTGATCAATATTAAAGCTGCGTTGCACTTTGGCTTCGCTTCGATAGCCACTGTGTTTTTAACCAGGAAATTTGTTGTACCCGCCTTGCCGAAACAGGTAGTGATCGGCTCGGTAACGATCAGCGAATCGGTTATCATCATGTGCCTTTTTGCCGTGCTGATGGTTTTTGCGTCAGTATCCATGATAACTTTTAAAATAAGAAATCAAGGTGATGTTCCTGCCGAAAGCAACCACGACGTCTTTAAATTATTTTCTTATGGAGTTGCCATTGGCATCATAACGGGTTTATTGGGCGCAGGCGGTGGATTTTTGTTGATACCCACCTTGGTGCTGCTCGGGCATATGCCTATGAAGAAGGCGATCGGCACCTCGCTTTTGATCATAGCGATGAACTCATTGATCGGCTTTGCAGGTGATATTGGACATTTCAATATCGACTGGTTGCTCCTGGTCAAAATAACGAGCATCGCGGTCGCAGGCATTTTTGTCGGAGGCTATATTGGAAAAGAAATCCCCGGACACAAATTAAAAAATGCTTTTGGCTGGTTTGTCCTGGTTGTGGGCATTTATATAATCATCAAAGAATTTTTTTAAAATAAATGATAAAAACAAGTGGCTGTGATTTTAGTCACAGTAATTCGCGCTGTACATTATCAATTTTACACAATCTAACATTTGAACCGATGAAAATAGAACAGATCTATACCGGTTGTCTTGCGCAGGGTGCTTATTATGTTGAAAGTAACGGAGAAGCGGCTATGATCGATCCTTTACGCGAAGTAGACACATATATTGAAAAAGCAACGGCCGATGGTGCGAAGATCAAATTCGTTCTTGAGACACATTTTCATGCAGACTTTGTTTCAGGTCATCTCGACCTGGCTACAAAAACCGGCGCAACAATCGTATACGGTCCAACCGCTGCTCCA
>DASQJI010000784.1:0-5606 GCA_035631175.1 Parafilimonas sp. | reverse complement strand
AGACGGCTTTCCTGCTGAATCATTTTTTTAAGCTTTGAGCTATTAGCTACGAGCTTTTAGCAAGTAATAACTTTTGATTTTAACTGAAGTATGCGCTCGCGGCTCGACGCTCACAGCTCACAGCTTCTTTTTAAACGTTATGTAATCAATCCCACGCTGTACTTCATCACGCTCAAAAATCATTCAGTCAATAAGCAGTTTACGGTTAAATTGGTTCGCTGGCCAGTTCAGTCGAATGAAAGAAATACTTTAGTAAGATGTAAGGGCAGGTCAGGACAAGATGAAAAAAATCCCTGACTAGAATGATGATCGTGAGATAATAAAATGATCTGGTTTCAACTGCTTGTTACGAGGATTCGAAATTTTTCATTGAGCTCGAAAACTTTAATTCAAAAACTTTTCGCTTATGATCTGGCTTCAGCTTGCCGTACTACTTGCGATGATATTGATCGGGTCAAGACTAAAAGGGATCGGTCTTGGATTGATGGGCATATTGGGCATGTTCATCTTTGTGCAAGTTTTTCGAATGAGGCCGACCGCACCGCCGGGCGACGTGATGCTCATTATTATTTCGATCGTTACTACAGCGGCGGCATTGCAGGCTGCGGGCGGGCTTGATTACCTTGTGTATCTCGCCGAAAAGATCATCCGAAAAAATCCAAAACAAATTACTTTCATTGCTCCCGTTGCTGTATTCGTTCTTTGCTTGTTCGCCGGAACAGCTCACATTGTTTATTCTTTGCTGCCTGTGATCTCCGAGGTATCAACTAAAACCAGAATAAGGCCCGAACGGCCTTTAAGTATTTCTGTGATCGCGTCTCATCTTGCGTTGACGGGTAGTCCTATGAGCGCTGCGACAGCAGCAATGGCGGCTGTGCTGATGTTTCCCGGTGCCTCGTTAGAGATCATGAAGGTTTGTATTCCTGCATGCTTCATTGGTACGCTCGTGGGTGCGGTATCAGTGTGGAAGATGGGAAAGGACCTTGATAAAGATCCTGAGTTTTTGGAGAAAATGAAAGACCCGGAATTTGCGAAGTCATTGGACGCCGAAAGCGTAAGCAGCGGCAAGGACATCAAGCCACAGGCGAAGATCGCCGTGCTTATTTTTTGCGTTGCGATCATCATGGTTCTGATCGGTGGGGCTTTTCCGCAGTTCGTCCCGAGTATGGCTCCCGGCACTCCGAACTTTAGCATTAGTGCCGATGGTTCTCTTAAGATGGTTACGATTATTGAGATCGTTACTTTGTCTGCGGCTGCACTCATAGTTCTGATTACTAAAACCTCGCCTGCTCAAGTCGTAAAAGCAAGTTTGTTCAGCTCAATGGCATCAGCAATGATCAGCGTGTTTGGAGTTGTATGGATGAGCAGCACATTTATGGCGCACAATGAAGCAGCGATAAAAGGTGCTCTGAGCGGCATCACCACAAACCACCCGTGGACGTTTGCGATCGCGATCTTTATCATGGGTATGCTTATGTTCAGCCAGGCCGCAACTACGAAAGCAATGATGCCGTTGGGATTAACACTCGGTTTGCCCGTTGCAACATTGGTATCCATCTTTCCCGCAACAAACAGCGTTTTTGTTTTACCCGGATATCCAACATTACTGGCTGCAATAAATGTTGACCGCACCGGCACAACGAAAATTGGTAAGTATGTCATCAATCACAGTTTCATGAGGCCGGGCCTTGTCGCGATCATTGTCTCGATAGTAGTAGGATTTTTATTAAGTAAGATTTACTGATCCTGTTTTCACAACGTTTCAGCAATGCGATCATTCAACTGGAAAAAAGCAGAAGACCACGTGGCCGCAAAACATGGTACTCATAATTAGAGGGAAGATTCCGTCATGCAAAAAATAAGATCGTACCTGCCGATTACAGAATGGCTGCCGCGATACAAGTCAGCAAACTTCAGATGGGATCTTGTTGCAGGAATAACACTTGCGTTCTTTGTGTTACCGGAATCAATGGCGTATGCAACGCTGGCTGGCGTGCCCACATATTTTGGCATTTATTGTTGCCTTGCAGGAGGATTACTTTTTGCGCTTTTTACCACTTCCATGCAAGTTGTTCCCGGACCAACTTCAGCAATTTCATTGATGGTTGGAACTACCGTCGCTGTGCTTTCCGGCGGAGACCTTCAGCGCTGGGCGGCGATCGCTGAGCTCACCGCACTCGTAGTTGCCTGTATTTGTTTCATCGCTTATATTTTTAAATTAAGCGCGTTGGTCAACTTCATCAGCGACAGTATTCTCTTTGGATTCAAAGCTGGTGCCGCCTTATCGATCATGGTGACGCAATTGCCAAAACTGTTTGGAGTAGAAGGAGGGGGGAGTAATTTTTTTGAACGATTGGTCACTTTATTCCGTCATTTACCGGAAACAAATTGGGTTGTGCTCGGCTTTGGAGTCGTGGCACTTTTGGTGCTGATCGTTGGCGAGAAGATTCTGCCCGGCAAACCGGTGTCATTAATCGTCGTGATCGGTTCTATCGTTATCATTTCCGTTACACGACTTTCTGCGCAGGGCATTCATGTTACGGGGGAGATACCAAAAGGATTGCCGTCGCTGGGAAGGCCATCACTGAGATTAAGTGACGTGGACGGTGTAATGGGACTTGCATTCGCCTGCTTTCTTATGGGTTATATTGAAACAATTTCTGCGGCTCGAACGTTCGCAACAAAAAATAATTACACGATCAACCCGCGGCAGGAATTGCTTTCTCTCGGGTTCGCAAATTTTGCAACAGCTTTTTCGCATGCATATGTGGTATCAGGTGGCTTATCACAATCAACAGTGAACGACAAGTCGGGAGCTAAGACGCCCTTGTCACTCATTATTTGCTCTGCCACGTTAGGCGTGATCCTTCTTTATTTCACCGGGTTCCTTAAGAATCTTCCCGAAGTTATCCTGGCAGTGATTGTGTTGCATGCGGTGTCAGGGTTGATAAAAGTAAAAGAGCTGAAAAATATTTACCGGCTCAGCAAGGCTGAATTCGGCGTAGCGATGATCGCACTTGCAGGTGTGCTTGTTCTTGGAATCTTGAAAGGAGTGATGCTTGCCGTTGTGATGTCATTGATATTCCTGATAAGGCGTACTGCTCAGCCAACGGTTGCTGTGCTTGGAAGAATCGGCAAGAGCAATCACTATTCAGATGTGCAACGTCATCCCGACAATATCGTTTTGAAGAACCTTCTCATCCTTAGGATCGAATCGGCCATTCTTTATTTCAATGCAGATTATATCAGGGAAAAGATCCTCAGCAGCATGAGGAGTTATGGAGCTGATCTCCGGTTTTTGATACTGGATCTTTCCGCCTCAACTTTTGTAGATGTGGCCGGCTCAAAAATGTTGTTGCAGTTATCAGATGAATTGCAGAAAAAAAACATGAGCTTAAAGATCGTCGAGGCGCTTTCTAATGTAAGGGAAATTTTACGTAAACAGGGCATGGAAGATATTATTGGGCACATCAGCAGGAGAACTTCCATTGAAGATGCTGTGCAGCAATTTGAAACGGCTACTGTTTGAAACGCTAAGCCCGCAAAAAAAATAAACGCCATTCATGAAAGTACGGCTGAAATTTTTTGGAGGTGCCGGTGAGGTCACCGGGTCGAAATATCTTCTGCAAATTGATGACTTCAATTTGCTTGTTGATTGCGGCCTCTTCCAGGGAAGAAAAGAATTAAGGCAATTGAACTGGGATGAATTTCCCATTGACCCGTCGGCAATTGATGCGGTGGTCCTAACTCATGCCCATCTCGATCACACCGGTTATCTTCCGCGTTTGTTCCGTAACGGCTACAGCGGAGATGTATATTGCACAACTGCAACAGCGGACCTGATGAATTTGATCCTGATGGACTCGGCAAGATTACAGGTTGAACAAGCTAACTACGCTAGAAGGACAGGTTATTCGCAACACAAGGACCCGGAACCTTTATATACACCCGATGATGTAACGGCGATCAACGATCATATTAAATCATACGGCTTTGAAGAAACCACAAACATAACTGACAGGATAAAGCTAACGTTTTACAACGCAGGGCATATCCTGGGTGCAGCCATTGTTGAATTGACGGTGTACGGCGAGGAACAAACAAAAAAAATTGTTTTCTCCGGCGATCTTGGCCGGTATAACGATCCGATACTTTTGCCACCACACATCATCCAGGAAGCAGACATACTTTTTGTCGAATCAACGTACGGGAACAGAGCGGTTAAACAAACGGACAGGGAAGACATCATTGCCATGATGAACGAAACGTTCGAACGCGACGGCAATCTCGTGGTCCCGGCGTTCTCCATCGGCAGAACACAAACATTGCTGATGTATCTGAAGAATGTTTTGGTGAGTAAAGAAATTCCGGCGGTTAAAATTATTGTCGATAGCCCGATGGCTATCTCCGCTACAGCCTTTTACCGTAAACACCAGGATTATCATAAGCTGAGGGGGATCGATCTTGATGAAGATGAGTCATTCATGACGCTCAGAAAAAATTTAACGATCTCACGTACGCCGGCCGAATCGCGCAGCATCAACGACATCACACACGACTCCGTTATTATCGCTTCCAGCGGAATGATGACCGGCGGCCGCGTGTTGCATCATCTTTTACATCGTCTGCCCGATCCCGACAATGTAGTTCTCATTACGGGCTATCAACCGGAGGGATCACGCGGAAGACAATTACAGGAGGGCGCAAAAACAATTCGAATCTTCGGGCAGGACGTTCCGGTAAAAGCAAAGGTGTTCACCATCAACGGTCTCTCCGCACATGCAGATAAAGATGAATTAATGCGCTGGCTTGATGGGTTTGTCAAACCGCCGAAAGAGACTTTCATTGTTCACGGCGAAGCAGAAAGCGCGAATGCATTGGCTTCTGCGCTTATGGCAAAAGGATGGAACGCGACTGTACCGCACTATCTTGAGAACGTTGAGCTTTTTAAACATATATAAAACATGGCACAAAGCAACGATAAGAACTTTTTAAAGACTGAACGAACGCTTTCTGAAGAGATACGCGATTCGCATAAAGCGCTCACCGATCTTTGGCAGGGCGTAACCGCTTTTGAAAAAGTGAAAAACTGTGTTACGGTCTACGGGTCCGCACGGTTTAAGGAAGGTCATCCATATTACGAGCTCGCACGGAGCATGGGAAAGGCCTTGGC
The DNA here is from genome assembly GCA_035631175.1 of Parafilimonas sp. Taxonomy (GTDB): domain Bacteria; phylum Bacteroidota; class Bacteroidia; order Chitinophagales; family Chitinophagaceae; genus Parafilimonas. The sequence continues at coordinate 433 of DASQJI010000784.1, read as the reverse complement.
TGAAAATGGCTTCACCGTAATGACAGGTGGTGGACCGGGCGTAATGGAAGCTGCAAATCGCGGGGCAAAAGAAGGAGGTGGCACTTCCCTTGGTTGTAACATTATACTTCCATTCGAACAAAAATTAAATCCTTATATTGATACGCAGGTCGAGTTTGAATTCTTTTTCACACGCAAAGTGATCTTAAGGAAAAATTCTGTTGCGTATGTATTGATGCCCGGAGGGTTTGGTACTATGGATGAAATTTTTGAAGTACTCACCCTGATCCAAACAGGCAAACTTCCACCAAGACCGGTTGTTTGTTTAGGAAAAAGCTATTGGCAGCACCTCGGTACTTTTTTGAGAGAGACGATGCTCGAAGTTGGGACCATATCAGAATCAGACATGGACCTTGCGTTGGTAACCGATAAAGTTCATGAAGCTGTAGATTAT
>DASQJI010000783.1:0-3621 GCA_035631175.1 Parafilimonas sp. | reverse complement strand
GTCCGAGCTGCCGAATTTATACGGGACCATTGCGCCTGTAAGCACTATCGTTTTGTCACGGATCTTGTCTGCAAGAATTTTTGCGGTGTCTGTCATGGTATCGGTTCCATGCGTAATAACGATCTGGTTTTCCTCGCATGTTTCGCAATGCCGCGCAATAAGTTCCCGGTCTTCGTCGGTCATCTCGAGGCTGTCAATCATCATCAATGTCCTTATATCAACATTCACTTTGCAGCGTCCAAGCCTAAGCATTTCAGGAAGGTGCGAATCTTTAAAAAAAAGTTCACCATTCAGCTCGTTATATTCTTTATCGAAAGTGCCCCCTGTAATAAAAATGCGAACGGCCATAAAGAAAGTGCTTTGACGCTGTAAAAGTAACTATCAATTCATAAAAGCATCTAATATGCGCTCGCAGAGATGCTATCGGTCTGACCGCGCTGAGCGGCAGCAGATCGGGCGCACCGGTCTAACGCTTTTGAAGCGTCTGAGCGCAACAACCTCGCTCGCAAGTAAGCGGGTGTAGTTTTTTTCGCGGACGGAAGGAAGAATGGTATTGAATTGAATTTAATTATCGGTCTGACGGCGCGGAGCCGTCTGACCGTGTTTATCGTGACAGCCTATTCATCCTTTGCGTATACTATTCCTGAAATGTCAAACTGTTTCACGGTGCCGTCCGCATCGAGGTCAAATCGTACCAGCGTCTTGCCCCACCAGTCGTGTTCAAACTTTCCCATGAACGTGTCGTAGTTCCAATGACCGAGATCAAGTTTGATATTGTTTGGCAATTTTAGCAAAAGCGAATCGCCTTGTAGTAGAACTTCTGCGCTGCCATAAATTTCGTTCGAATACTTTCCTGTATATCCTTTCAGCGCAAGAGAAGCTTTTGTGTTAAGCACACGTTTAGCTTCCATCTTTTGCTCTTCCTTTTTTGCGGCTGAGTCAAGGTTCACGTAGAGTTTATAAAGATTTTTACTCCAATCATCCTTGTCATCATTCAAAAGCCACAGGTCGATCGCCTTATACATAAGAGCATGGCGTATTTCCGTATGGTCCATATTCGCAAAGACATATATTCCGAAGTCATCATCGGGCACGAGACCAATAATAGCAACCGCGCCGTCAAGACTGCCGGTGTGGAAGTCCAGTGCCTTTCCTTTATAATCTTCCTGGAACCAGCCGAGCCCATAAGTTGTGAAATGTGGTTTAGTTAACCTGGCAGTAGGATAGAATTCGCTTTCTGTTACTATTGAGTGTGGCTTAAATATTTCCCTGTATGTTTCCGGTTTCAGAAGTGGCCGGCCGTCGACCCTGGCACTGTCGAGTAAAAACAACATCCACTTGCTGATGTCATCAGCGCAAGACCAAACACCGCCCGCAGCGCCCACCGACCTGTAATCTATCATCGGGATCGGTTTTATTACGCTGTCTTCGTACATATAATGTGGTGTGATGTGGCTTGGCTCCGCCGCCGATTGTTTAAAGCCAGGGTAGGTGTGTTGCATTCCCAATGGACTAAACAATCTTTGTTGTATGAACTCAGCCCATGGCTTGCCTGACACCTTGTGAATCACTTCCCCAGCCACCAGGTACATGAGGTTTTGATAGATGAATGAAGATCGAAACGAATAAGCCGGTTTTATCAGCCGCATCTGGTGGATAATGCTATCAACAGGGTAATCAAACGCCCAAAGATTATCAGCATTGCCGAGACCGGTGTTATGCGTAAAAAGATCTTCAATGGTGATCTCGCTGTTTGCATAGTTATCGTACAATTTAAAAGGCGGATACACGTTGCTTACTTTATCTGTCCAATTTATCTTTCCTTCATCTACCAGCATTCCCATGCAGACGGCCGTCATCGCCTTAGTGGTAGAAGCGCAAATGGATACCGTTGATGTTGTGAATGGATCATTCTTGCCAAGTTCCGTCACGCCATATCCTTGTTTGAAAACCACCTGGCCGTCTTTGACCACCGTAACAGAAAGGCCTGGCGTCTTCCATAACTGCAACGCGTTTTGGATATAACTGTCAAACCGCTTTGAGATTTGGCCCGACTTGTCCTGCGCGATGGTTTTGTAGCACACAATTATTAGCAGGAAGGCGAAAGCTTTCTTCATAAGCAAAATGTTTCGCCGGCAATATAATTATGTTTGATGATTTCTTGTTTTGTTACTCATTGCAAAGTGCGTTTTTGAAAACAGCACTGGCATCGATCTGCACGCGACCGAAAGCTTACCGTGAGCGCAGCATCATACAATTTTTTTGAATTTCGCTGTAACTTATTGCTGCCTTCCGTCGTCTCATACCAACTTCTCTATCATGAAATACTATGCCTTATTTGCCTGCGCGATGTTTCTTTCCGCGGCCGGCCATACGCAAAAGCTCATCAATGATGCGAACGCTGTGAAGCGCAATGCAAGCTCCTTCCATGCTATTGACATAGGGTCTGGCATTGATTTGTATCTAAGCCAGGGCAGCGATGAAGCAGTTGCAGTAAGCGCCTCAAAACCGGAGTATCGTGACAAGATCATCACTGAAGTGAAAGATGGTGTGCTCAAGATTTATTATGACCACGACTACTTGCATTGGGGCGGAGGCGATCGCAAAATGAAAGCGTATGTTTCATTTAGGACGCTTGACGAACTTCATGCCGGCGGCGGTTCCGATGTGTATACGGACGGGAGCATAAAATCAAATAACCTTTCAGTCGGTCTGTCTGGCGGCAGCGATTTTCATGGGTCGATAAACGCAACAGACCTTACAATGAGTGCCAGCGGCGGGTCGGACATTTATGTAACGGGTACAACAAAAAGTTTGAATGTCGACGCGTCGGGCGGCAGTGACTTTCATGGGTATGATCTTATCACAGATAATTGCGATGTGGACGCGAGCGGCGGAAGTGATATAGAGATCACGGCAAATAAAGAGATGAATATAGGTGCCAGCGGTGGTAGCGACATACGCTATAAGGGTGCTGGTGTTATAAAGAACCTGGACCGCAGCGGTTCATCAGATATTAGACGGGTGAACTAATAAGCCTTGTTAATTTAAACCCGAAAATTTGTACGAGGTCTAAAATGCCGACCCTGTCTTCAACCGCTACATAATCAACCTGTATTGTCTTAGACGCTGCAAAATCCAGAAAATTTTGATTAAAAAGATCAGCGATGCTCATGCCTGCGTTTGCTGAAAACGGTTTTATTTAAGGGAGTCTGCGCCGTAGTACCATAGATTTGATTTATGAGGTAACATCCTGCATCGAAGCGCTCTTGATATGATTTGCTCTTCCAATAGCTATAATGGTCCCCGGCTCCTGAGCCGTTGACTTAGTAAAAACAGTTTTATCCATACTATATTTTTCAGATTCAGTTTTCATCAGATAACTTAATCAATGCGCATTTCATGGCCGACGAAATGAAATAAGCCTAAAAATTCAGGTTGTTGAATTTCAAACCAGCTCATCTTTGTGTACAAATTTTCTTAAAACTGAATTATGAAATGGATCATCGCTGCGCTGCTTGTCTTTAACGTTGGCGCATTGCAGGCTCAAAACAACGCCGTGCCTACTTTAAAATCGATCTTACTCGAGCAGCTTAAAACGACTCACAATGTAAAAGATTG
>DASQJI010000782.1:0-2301 GCA_035631175.1 Parafilimonas sp. | reverse complement strand
TAATGAGAAACTATAAACATCTGAACTTACTGCTTGCTGCATTTTTACTTGTCGTGTTCTCGTCTCCGGCATTAGCGCAGACTGAGAAGAAGATAACCGGGACTATCACGAAGCAATCGGGAGAAGCGTTGAGTAATGTGAGCGTGACCATAAAAGGCACTAGCCATGGAGCGATGTCTGATAGTAAGGGAGAATTCAGCATGACCGTCCCTGAAAATGCAACGCTCGTAATTTCATATGTGGGATATAAAACAAAAGAAGTTTCTGCAAAAGATCAAACATCATTCAATATCATTCTTGAAGAAGAACAAAACGAATTATCACAGGTTGTTGTGATCGGCTACGGTACGGTCAAGAAAAGTGATCTTACCGGCTCCGTTTCATCCGTGAAAGAGCAGGATTTAAAAGTCGTACCTGTTACTTCTTTCGACCAGGCTTTGCAGGGAAGAGCAGCCGGTGTGCAGGTCACAACTTTGTCCGGCAAACCCGGCGCCGAAACTTCCATACGCATAAGAGGAACGACCTCTATCAACGCGGGTAATGAACCATTGTACGTGATTGACGGAATGCTTGTAAGCAGCGATGCCGGCGATATGTCGACCGGCGTAACACTCGGTCCGCGCATCAGCGCGTTGGCGGCAATTAACCCAAGCGACATCGAGTCGATAGAAATTTTGAAAGACGCATCGGCGACAGCGATCTATGGATCACGCGGTGCGAATGGCGTGGTCATCATCACCACGAAACGCGGCAAGCCGGGAACGGGTACGGTAACTTTCGATTCATATTACGCAATGCAGGACGTCGCCCATAAAGTAGAAGTGTTGAACGCAGCAGAATTCGCAGATTTTGTAAATGATGCCAAGCTGAATGCGAATCGCACGCCGATATATGTGAATCCGAAAAATTTAGGAGAAGGCACAGACTGGCAGGATGAATTGTTCAGGAAAGCGCCCATGGCAAATTTCCAGGTCTCCTTTTCAGGAGCTGATGATAAAACAAAGTACAACATCTCCGGTGGTTATTTCGACCAGGACGGCATCATCATCAATTCCAATTTCAAAAGATATAGTTTCCGCGCAAACCTCGACAGGGAAGTGAACAAGCGTTTAACCGTGGGTAACAGCATAACCTATGCGAGAATTACATCCTCTGGTGTGCTCACCAACGCAGGCACTATTGTTCCGGGTGTTGTAACAGGAGCGCTCTTGTTTAACCCGGTGCTGCCAGTTTACGATTCAACTGTAAAAGGAGGTTATACTTTTGAGAACGACCGGGGAACCATTCTCGGCAACCCGATCGCGGATGCAAAAGAATACAATTCTTACACGACAAGCTCGCGGATACTGGGCAATATTTATGCACGATATAAGATCACAAAAGACCTGGAATTGAAAACAAGTTTCGGCATCGATGGATTCGCACAGAAAGAAAATTCGTTCGGCCCGAACTTTTTAAAACGTACACAGGCCAGCCAGGGGGAAGCTGCTATCGGAACCGTCCAGGGCCTGACGTGGTTGAATGAAAACACATTAACCTATAATAAGAGCTGGAATGATAAACATAGCATAAACGCGGTTGCCGGTTTTACGCTGCAGCAATTCAATAATGAAAGTTTATTCGCTTATTCATTCGACTTCCCGGATGGCAGAACCGGCTGGCATGATATTTCGGCCGGGTTGCAACCGCAGGAATCGGTGAATGGCGAATCAGCATGGTCACTCGTCTCTTATTTGGGACGCGTGAATTATACCTTGAGTGATAAATATCTTTTCACGTTAACCGGTCGCGCTGACGGTTCTTCCAAGTTTGGGGAAGGCCAGAAATATGGTTTCTTCCCGTCCGGTGCTTTTGCATGGCGTGTGTCGAAGGAGAAGTTCATGGATAATGTTTCTTCGATCTCCGACCTTAAACTGCGTGTGAGTTATGGTATCATCGGTAACCAGGCAATTCCCCCATATCAATCACTTGCACTTGTCGGTCCGTACGGGCAGGGTGTGTTCAATAGCTCGGCAGGATATGAGGTGTATACAGGCCTTGAACCACTCAGTTATGTAAACCCAAACCTGAAATGGGAGAGCACAAAGCAATTCGACGTGGGTTTCGACTTCGGCATGCTTAAACAGCGAATTACTATTACCGCGGATTATTATTATAAACTTACCTACGATCTTTTGCTTTCTACGCCCATTCCTACCACAACAGGGTTCCAGACAACAGTGCTGAATGTTGGAAATATTTCGAACCATGGCTTTGACCTTGATATTCATTCCGTCAATACTACGGGAAAATTAAAATGGA
>DASQJI010000781.1:0-8415 GCA_035631175.1 Parafilimonas sp. | reverse complement strand
TTTAAGACCACAATGTTGCCTTCTCCATATTGCCGCTCGCCGATCAATACACCTGTGCTTAATTGAGTTTTTAGCTTACTGCCTACGAAGCCAGCGACGTATGCATTCGCCGGCAGTATGCCAACATTCCAACCATTTTTTACATTCTGATAAACGCGGCTATCTTGTTTCAGCGTATAATAATAACCGGGATAACCATATGCCAGCGGATGTGTGTTGTCTAATTGTAATTTGTAGATCGCACCAGGAATGAATCGTGTGAGGCTTTCTCTTGCAGCGTTACCATATTTTCTTTGAATGATGCTGTCCGATGACTGCGCAGTATCCTTTATCAAATTGAAACCGCTCCAGGTAAATTCAGCGAGCTTTTCTGCGCCGCCTTCGGTTGCAATCAATTTGCCGCCGTTCCTCACGAAATTGTCAAGCTTCGAAACAACCAACTTATCATCAAAAGCATCGTAATCACCATCCGGCATTATCAGTACGTCATACTTTTCAAGATTGATATCTTGAAGGTGCTCGGTGTTCAACTGCGAGATGGGATAATTCAATTCATTATCAAATAGACACCAAACTTCACCTGCGGCAGACGCAGAAACATCATCGCCTGTAAGCACTGCAACGCGCGGTGCTTTTACGATATGGACGTAGTCAGAACCAAAATCTGCGCCCGTTTCCATGAAGCCTGTCTGCACGGCGTAAGGCTGGATGTTGTAGAGGTTGCATCCGGTGTTTACAACGAAAGTCCAGTCAGGCACATTATTTCCTTTTAAGATGATAAGCGTGCCTCGTTCAAATGTTCTTTCGTTGTATTTGAAAGAACTTGTTGCATAACGAACACGAACCTTGTTTTTCAAAATGTAGGCAAGCAGCTTCGAAGCATTAAAAGAGGTATAAGGGATCAATACACCGTAGCTGCTTTCTATATTTGAAATACCAGTTGCCGAAGAGTATGGCGCAACAGGTAATTTTTCTTTTACGGCCCATGCGTTCACTCCGTAAGAATAAGGAATGCTCCACGCAGTGATATCATATGTTGACGAATCGACAAGCCGGCTTTGTTGTTCAAATAAAACTTTTACGAGGCGCCCTTTAGGTTGCATTGCGGTAATTGCAATTTGATAGCCTTCGTTCGTATAAATTTCGGTCTTGTTGCTGAAATAATTGTAGCCGCTGAAATTCGCGTTGCTTAAGCTACCATAACTTATTTTGCACCCGTCAAGCAATTTTTTTACCTCCTCTATTTTGTTTTTATCTGGTGATGTGAGCACGTAAGTTTTGTACTCGAAGTTGCCGCCACTGATATTATCATCGAAATATTTTTTGAACTGGCTTACCAGCTTGGGAGCATTCGCAGCGCTTATTTCAATCGTGGATAAACTGGCCGTATAGTGGTGCAGGGCGCGGTCTGCGAGTGTAACGGTATCGCCGCTTAAAGTCTTTATGCCGAGGCCACCTTCAATGCCTCCTTGCTCATACGTCATGCCAATCGCACCATTATAAGTTGGATATGTGTCGCCGTATGACGGATAAAAAAGATCAAACACTTCCCTCGTGAAATATAACCACCCGTTCTCATCAAAATATTTCGCGTTATTTTTTCCGATCTGAACCTGGAAGTCGCGCTGCCATTGTGTAATTACTTCATGATAAGGTTGAGCTGCGGGCGCAAAATAATAGGGTTCATTATAGCCCTGTTCATGCAGGTCAACATGGATCTGCGGCATCCAGTCATTGTACAATTTTAATTTCGCTTGCGATTCTTTTTGTGTTTGCCATGCCCAATCCCTGTTCAAGTCGAAATTATAATGGTTTGTGCGGCCGCGTGGCCACGGTTCATCATGTTCGCGGCTCTGCGGATCTGCGTTAAATGTATTACCGACGGCAGTATTAAACCAGTTAATGTAACGGTCGCGTCCGTCAGGATTTTGACATGGATCGATTACTACAACTGTATTCTGCAGCCATTGTTTTGTTTCAGCATTATTCGGATCAGCCAGCGCATACAACACTTTCATGGCTGCTTCGCTGCTGGAAGGTTCATTGCCGTGAACATTGTAACTAAGCCACACGATCACGGGTGCATTTATGTCTCCATTTACACCATCATTTAACAAGCCGGCCAGGCGCAAATTATTTTTTCTGATGTTCTCAAGATTTTTGATATTGTCAGCCGACGATATAAAGGCAACGATGAGATCTCTCCGCTCATTTGTTTCCCCATACTTCTGCACCTTCACCATTGAGGGAATAGCCTGCGAAACATGGTTGAAATAATCGACCACGCGTGAGCAGGGAGTGTAATGCTCTCCAATTTCATAGCCCAGGAACTGGCGCGGCGAAAGAACATTTTGTGCAGACAGGCAAACAATATTTCCGAGCAATAAGCAGCTGATGAAAAATTTTTTCATGAGCGCAAATATCGGGTTTGGTGCTATAATGAATGTTTTTTCAGCGGAAGAATTAGCAAATACTTGTTTCGTATTGACAACGGCCCGAAGAAAATTTTAATTAAACTATGCCATTCTCGTGTGCCCTTATCATTCGGCAAAAAATACCCGCTTAAGCAACTGTTTTCGGAAAAAGCGGGTTTGCTTAAATATTCCAACGGAGTGCAGAGAACCGGGCGTAAATTTTTCCACGCATGCACTTCATTTATTCACCACAAAAACATACATGGTATGAAAAACATGCTTTGCCAGGTTCGTCAGTATATGGGCTTCCTGGTTTTCTTATGCACTTTGTTGATCTTAGGCGCAGGCTGCAACAAAATGGCTGATGTTACTGCAAACAAACCGAATAATGCCACAACACAAACAGATGACATTGTTTCGGGCGTGGGCTATCACTATGTTCTCCTTACTGCTAATAAAGCGTCTTATGGGGCACCGCATATCGATCCGGATCTTCACAACGCCTGGGGTCTGTCGTCGGGCCCGTCTGGCATCCTGTGGGTCTCCGCTGCAGACGCGGGTTTGAGTTACGTATACAACCAGGCTGGAGAAGATGTAATACCACCAGTCACCATTCCTTCTCATGAAGATGGCGTCCCTGGAAATCCCACGGGCAATATTTATAATCCCACAACGGATTTTATAATTCCGGGAACGGGCTTGCCGGGCAAATTCATTTTTGCAAGCGAAGACGGGACCATTTCTGCATGGAATGGCGGACCCAGCGCTGTTATCGTAGCTGATGAGCACAAACATGCATCGTATAAAGGATTGGCAATTGCAAATGATGATGGCCAGAACTTTTTGTATGTCACGAATTTTGAAAAAGCACGTATCGACATTTTTGACAAGAACTTTAACCAGGTGCATGGCAAACCATTTCGCGATGATAACATTCCGGATGGCTATGCTCCCTTCAACATACGGAATATCGACAACATGTTGTATGTAACCTATGCACTCAGAACTGCGGATGGCGAGGAAGATTCTACGGGCGTTGGCCTGGGGTTTGTCGATGTTTACAAACCGGATGGTCATTTTTCAAAACGCTTTGCTACGCAGGGAAAGCTAAATGCCCCGTGGGGGATCACGCCAACTCAGCATGTTTCATGGCGCCCCGATTATATCCTTATCGGCAATTTCGGAGATGGAAGGATCAATGCATTCTATCCTGACGGAACGTTCGTTGGTCAAATGCAAAACATGGGGCAGCCGCTGGTAGTCGAAGGACTCTGGGCAATAGAAACACAGATAACTGGTGTGGGTCCAAAACAGATGTATTTTACCGCCGGGCCTAATGATGAAGAAGACGGTGTGTTCGGCTATATTGAAAAAAATCCGCAGTGAGTTAAAGATAAATCCCTGCTGAACCGGCCGGATGTATCTCGGCATTAATTGAAGATGGGAACTTCGCCGCCCGTAATGAAACGCCTAAGCAACCATTTAGAAGAAAATTCAGTTTGATTTAACGACCTGGCCGAGATACATGCTACCCGGCATGTACAAACCGGTGCCCACTAATTATTCACTAAAAAATTAAATGGTATGAAAAACATCCTGTACCGCAACCTCCGTATCTGCCTGCTACCCGTCATGCTCTCGTCGTTGATCGTTAGTTGTAAGAAAATGTCTGACGTTGCAGCGAATCAAAGTAATGTTTCTGATATGCAGATAGGCAGTGATCTCAAGCTGACTGGCTTCAAGACAGCAGTTCTAAATGCGAACAAAGCATCTTATGGGCCTGTGCATATCGACAAAAATCTTCATAACGCATGGGGAATGTCCGCGAGCGATGAAGGTGAAATTTGGGTTTCCGCTGCCGACGCCGGACTTAGCTTTGTTTACAATGTTGTTGGTGACAATTTAATGCCACCGGTTAACATTCCTTCCCATAAGATGAATGTGCCGGGTAATCCCACCGGAAATATCTACAACGAATCAAGCGATTTTGTGATTCCGGGAACAAAAGATCCGGCAGAATTTCTTTTTGCGAGCGAAGACGGAACAATATCCGCGTGGAATGATGCTACGGGAAGCTCCGCCGTTGTCGTGATTGACAAGCATAAGAATGCATCATATAAAGGCATTGCTACCGCGGAAAGCGGCGGTAATGAATATTTGTACGCAACGAATTTTGAAACCGCCAAAATTGACGTCTTCGACGGAAAATTTAATCGCGTGCACATGGATTTTACAGACAATGACATTCCTGACGGGTATGCACCTTTTAATATAAGAGAAGTAAAGGAAAAGCTGTTTGTGACTTATGCACTGAGAACTAAAGATGGCGAGGAAGATTCCACCGGCGCGGGGCTTGGCTTTGTTGACGTGTATTCGCCTGACGGATCCCTGGTAAAGCGTTTTGCTTCTCACGGGACTTTAAATGCACCCTGGGGAATTACAACGGCCAGGCCGGGACTTCTTGGCGACGACGCAATTCTTATTGGCAATTTTGGCGACGGCCACATAAATGTTTTTGATATGGACGGGAATTACAAAGGACAAATGATGAATGGTTCCGAACCAATAGCGATAGAAGGATTATGGGCTATCGACAATAATTTTCAACACACATCAGCGCGGCAACTGTATTTCACCGCCGGGCCTAACGATGAAGAAGACGGGTTATTCGGATTTGTTTTTAGATAGCCGCATACTTTAAGATTAGCTAATGTTATGCACATAAAAAAACCTCGTTGTAAAACGAGGTTTTTTATAGTAGTTGAACTGGTAACCTTAATCGCCAAATTATTTCACTTCAACATCCGCGCCTGCATCTTTCAGCTTTGTTGCTACTTCTTCTGCTTCTGCTTTGGCAACGCCTTCTTTTACAGGTTTCGGAGCGCCATCAACCAGGTCTTTGGCTTCTTTCAAACCGAGGCCAGTTAGATCTTTAACGATCTTCACTACCTGCAGTTTGTTTGCACCACCACTCTTAAGAATAACGTCGAAAGAAGTTTTCTCTTCAGCAACAGGCGCAGCAGCACCACCGCCGGCAGCCGGACCAGCTACTGCAACCGCAGCGGCTGCAGGTTCGATGCCGTACTCTTCTTTAAGAATTTTTGCGAGTTCATTCACCTCTTTCACGGTGAGGTTTACCAGTTGTTCAGCAAATGCTTTTAAGTCTGCCATGTTTTCAAATTTTTGCCGCCTTCATTGCTCCCGATTCCGATCGGAACTCCGGCGGTAGTTTTAAAAAAATTTGTCTTAACTGTCCTAAGACGTGGACGCCTGTTTTGTCAGTCTCCAGGCAAGAGATTTTATATTATTTACGATTTACGATTTACGATTTTTAAAAAAGTTTCAAATCGTAAATCCAAAATCATACATCGTAAATTAATTCGCTCTTTCTTCTAACGCTTTCACCAGGCTTGCCAGTTTCGCTCCGGCATTCAGGCCGCTGATCACATTCTTCGCGGGCGATTGCAGTAAGCCGATGATCTCACCAATAAGGTCGTGTTTGCTTTTCAGTGATTTCAATGTTTCAAGCTGGTCGTTGCCAACAAAAACATCACTGTCGATATACGCTGCTTTAAAAACGGGCTTTTCGCTGTTGGACGCTTTGCGAAAATCTGTAATGATCAGCGCGGGTTCTTTTGCATTTTCGCTGAACATGAGCGCCGTTACACCGTGGAGACTGTCGTAAACCCCGGCATATTTTTCAGCGTCGATCGCTTCAAGTGCTTTACGAATGAGCGTGTTCTTGGCAACCTTCATTTCAACTTTCTTATTGAAACAAATGCGGCGAAGCTTATTGACCTGGTCAACGGTCAAAGCATCGGTATTCGTTACGTAGAAGTTATTATATTGACTGAACTTCTCTTTGAGAACTTCAATTACTTCGTTTTTCTGATCCCTATGCATTTCAAATGATTGAATGTTATAAATGACACCCTTCTTACAAGAGCGGTGGCGGATTAGTGAACTGATTTTGTATCAACCGTGATGCCGGGGCTCATAGAACTAGCCATGCTCACCCCTTTCAGATAAATTCCTTTTGCTGTTGATGGTTTTAATTTCATGATCGTGTTTATCAGTTCCTGGCCGTTTGCTGCAATTTTTTCCGGTGTAAAAGAAACGCGGCCGATGGACGCATGAACGATGCCCGCCTTGTCAACTTTGAATGCGATCTTGCCACCTTTCACCTCGTTTACTGCTGCAGCAACATCATTCGTCACCGTGCCGGTCTTTGGATTCGGCATCAGGTTGCGTGGGCCAAGTATTTTACCAAGTTTACCGATCTTCGGCATCACCGAAGGTGTTGCGATCACCACATCTACGTCGGTCCAGCCACCTTCAATTTTCTGAACGAATTCATCGAGCCCTACAAAATCAGCGCCCGCACTTTTTGCATCCGCTTCCTTGTCCGGCGGACAAAGAACCAATACCTTTTTCGTTTTGCCCGTGCCATGCGGGAGGTTTACGGTGCCACGGACTTGCTGATCCGCTTTTTTCGGATCAACGCCAAGGCGAATATGCAGGTCTACAGATGCATCGAATTTGGCTGTGTTTACATCCTTAACGATCGTCGATGCCTCTTTTAAAGAATACAATTTGCTTTTATCGATCTTAGCTTCTGCTAATTTTCTCTTCTTTGGAAGCTTTGCCATTTTTAAAAAGTTTACGTGTGATTAATTGTTCCAGGGAGCCGCTCCTTCGACTGTAATTCCCAGACTGCGGGCAGTACCTGCGACCATTTTCATGGCGCTCTCAACAGTGAAACAGTTGAGATCAGGCATTTTGTCTTTAGCAATTGCTTCGACCTGTGCCCAGCTCACTTTGCCTACTTTGTTGCGGTTGCTTTCTTTGGAACCTTTCTGGATTTTGGCAGCTTCCAGTAATTGAACAGAAGCGGGAGGTGTCTTGATGATAAAGTCAAAAGACTTATCAGAATAAACTGTGATGAGAACAGGGAGTACTTTACCCATCCTGTCTTGCGTGCGGGCATTGAACTGTTTGCAGAATTCCATGATGTTCACGCCCTTGGAGCCAAGTGCAGGTCCAACCGGAGGCGCAGGATTTGCCTGCCCGCCTTTAACCTGCAGCTTAACAAAGCCGGAGATTTCTTTAGCCATTGTATAAATTTTATTGGTTCAAGCGTTCCGATATTTATCAGAACTCCCAAGATTAACCCTCCTTTGCAGAAGCTATGGAGGATGAAAAAGAACTTTTGGGGCGGCAAAGATAGGGGAAGGCAATGGAAAAAGGAAAGGATTAAGAATTCTTTTATCATGTGGGCAGCATCAGGCTTCACTATGCTATGCAACTTCGGTTCCCGCTTTTCGTTCAAGTCCTCGCCACACTGGCATGGCGCAGAGGCTTCAGCTGTGGGCTTTTCACTTCAATCGGGGCTGCGGCCGAAGTGAGGGATATGCATCGGCAGCTCTGTACCGGGCGACATTAGAATAACTTATCGGCGAGCTCCGTTCCGTCATACACTTCGGAAAATAATAACGGCGTGTTAATGACTTGTATCGCAAAACCTTCAACCGTGCTTTTATATTCTTCCAATTCCCAATGATGGTTGGCGTTCAAACGAAAAATTTCAACCGCTACAACTTCCGAATCTACGAGCACATATTCTTTGAGTGTTGGAATATCACGATAAAGTTTAAACTTTTCCCCGCGATCATAGTTCCTTGTACTTTTTGACAGTACTTCTATCAGCACGGACGGGTTTATCACGTTGTAGTTATCATTATTTAAAGTTGTGATCTCTCCACAAACAACGGAAATGTCGGGGTACGTGAAAAGTGTGTTCGATTCAACATGTACCCGCAGGTCGCCTCCAAATGGCTGACATGGTTTACCCCTTAATTTTTGCTTGAGCGCAGCAAAAATGTTACCGCTGATAATTACATGCGGAACCTTTGCACCGCTCACTGCTAATACTTCACCTCTGTAATACTCATGCTTTTCGGGAGATGCATTTTCCATCTCCAAATATTCTTCAATAGAAATT
>DASQJI010000780.1:0-6525 GCA_035631175.1 Parafilimonas sp. | reverse complement strand
TCATAGAACAGCCCGTTCAATTCGTAACAGAATCCGCCCCGTTTATTGTGGACCACCTTCTCAAATATCCGCGGCACATTTAATTCAATGGGTGTTTTATAATGGATGTCGAGATTCTCAAAAGGAACGTGCAGTAAGTGTTGTTTCTGCAAGGCGGCAAGCAGTGTCAAGTTTGGCTCGCGGGTACCTTCATAATTTATTCTGCGCAGGTATCTGTCAACATCCATGAGGCGCCGGTTTACTTCTCAAAATAACATGATTAAGATCATGTTTTCGCATTATTCGCGTCATGTTTCAGAAATAGGTCTCCCAATAGTTTTGCTTTCAAATATTAAAACCAGGTGATTTATGAGCGACGTTCAACAAGGTAAATTTATACCTACTGGCGCCATAGCATTCTTTGTGGTGCTTATTATTCTCTGTCTTACAATTTGGTACGGCCTTTATTTTTTAATGCTTCAACGCAGTTAAAATTAATATTATGATCGATAAATCAGAAAGGACTGTCTTTACCATTACAGCGATTGTAATAATGCTTTTTGTGTTCTCACTGGTATACGCAAAAACGACCAGGAAGATCGATCTTCCCGAATGTGTGCCTTACGATAAGGCGTATGAGACACCCGCCGTTAAGCAGATCGATGACAGCCTTTACCAGGTGTATGTTGTGGCGAGGATGTGGCAGTTTGAACCGGCTCAAATATATATTCCTGTTGGCAGCACGGTTGATTTTTTTCTTACATCAAAAGATGTAGTACATGGCTTCGACATTTATGAAAAGAACGTAAACATGATGGCAGTTTATGGAGGCATCAACAAAACCACAGTAAAGTTTGATAAACCGGGCGTTTACAAGATCACCTGTCACGAGTACTGTGGTATCGGCCACCAGAACATGCAATCGGAAGTGATCGTGAATTACACGGATGCGAAGTAAAAGAAACCTACAATAAAATATTTCAAACAAACCAGGTATGACTTCTACCAAACAACAATCAGGTCTTAATTACTTTTCTCTTACAAACAACGGCATGAGCTTAAGCCGCTCACTGAAGTTGATCATACTGATCGAACTCATGTTGCCGGTTGTGTTGCTTACACTAGGTATTTACCACGGCCTGATGCAAACTGTTTACCGCAGCGGTCTTATCCATGAAACTTCGGTCGCCCACCTCGATTATTACCAGGGGCTAACGCTGCATGGCGTTATAAATGCAATCGTGCTCACTTCTTTTTTCGCTGTGGCATTCGGGCATGCAACCATGACTTTTCATTTAAGAAAAGAGCCGAACAAAAAGATTGCATGGCTGTCGTTGATCTTAATGGTGGTCGGAACATTGATGGCTGCATTCGCAATGCTCACCGGGCGCGCATCTGTCCTCTACACTTTTTATCCGCCTCTTAAAGCGGCTCCGGAGTTTTATTTAGGTGCAGCACTTCTCATCGTTGGTTCATGGGTCCCGCTGTTCGACTGGGCGCGCATGTACGTACAATGGAGAAGGGAAAATCAAAATACCAAGATGCCAATGGCAGTGCTCGGCACACTTGTTAATTTCACAATTTGGTTTGTGTGTACACTTGCTGTTGCATATGAAGTACTCGTATTGTTGTTGCCATGGTCTTTAGGAATTACAAAAGATGTTAACGTAACACTCGCAAGAACACTGTTCTGGTTTTTTGGACATGCATTAGTGTACTTCTGGTTATTGCCAGCTTATATCATGTACTATACGATCCTGCCAAAAATTGCCGGAGGGAAATTGTATTCAGACCTGGCCGGCCGCATCGCGTTCTTTCTTTTCCTATTGTTATCGATCCCCGTTGGCGTACATCACCAATTCAGCGACCCGAATATTGACAGGGACACGAAATTTTTTCAATCCATGTTAACGTTCGGCGTTGCTCTGCCAAGCTTTATCACAGCTTTTACGATTGCAGCTTCTCTCGAGTACGCGGGCAAACAAAGAGGAAGTAAGGGATGGTTTGGCTGGATGAAAAAGCTGCCTTATCTCGATTCAAACAACTACCTGTTTGGGTATCTCATATGCGGATTGATACTTTTTATTTTCGGCGGGTTGACCGGGATTGTAAATGCTTCATACCAACTGAACAACCTGGTGCACAACACCGCATGGTTACCGGGCCACTTTCATATGACTGTTGCAGGGCCGGTATTCCTTGGCATCATCGGCATGAGCCTTTATTTGATTTCAAAACTAAAAGGAAGAAAGGTATTTCTGCCACGTGTAAATGTGGTGGTTCCTTATTTATGGCTGATCGGCGTTTTAATATTTTCTACCGGATTGATGTGGGGCGGATTGATTGGTGAACCGAGGCGTACGAACTTAGGTATGACGTACACAAATCCGGCTAATTCCCTATATCATCCTGAATGGATACCCACAACTATGCTCGCCTTGGCCGGTGGCATTATTATGACGGTGTCTGCATTATTATATTTCGTTGTTTTTTTTGGAACCATCTTCAGAAAGAAGACCGAAGAATCAATGCTGGAGTTCCCGGTGACTGAAGCATATCATGATGAAAGACGCGTTTCATTTTTCGACAGCTTTAAGCCATGGCTCATCATAATGATCGTTATCATTCTGATCGCGTACGTGCCAGCACTGATCGATGTGTTCAAAAATAGCGGACCGGGTGCGCCGACGTTCTTGCCGAACAATCCAACACCGGGCTCATAAAAGTTTTTAAGCGATGAAATTTTTGAAACCAGGCAGGCAAACAATATTGATCGCAGCAGTGATCATTGTTGTGCCCGTGTTGCTGGCCGTGAGCATAACTGGTTTGAAAGAAAAGTATAAAAGCTTGCCTGTGTATGGCGAAGCAGGCATAAATACTTCTAAATCTACGGAGCATCACGTTCAGCCATTCACCCTGGAAGACCAGGATGGAAAGACGTTTACGCTTGCTGATATTAAGAACAAGATAGTTGTGGTCGATTTTTTCTTTACGAGCTGCACTTCAGTATGTCCGAAAATGACGATGGCTCTTAAAGATGTGGCAGATGCATTTAGAGACGATGATAACGTTGCCCTCATCTCGTTTACTGTAGACCCGGAAACGGATGATCCAGCTCGTTTGAAATGGTACATACATCAGCTCAACATTAGCAGCCCGCACTGGACTTTTTTGACCGGAGACAAACCGGAGATCTACAGGCTTGCACGGCGAAGTTTTTTTCTTACAGCGTCTGACGGTGACGGCGGGCCAAATGATTTCATCCACAGCGACAAGCTCGTGCTCATCGATAAGGAAAAGCGTGTTCGCGGTTATTACACGGGCACCGATGAAAAGGCCGTGAAACAACTAATGACTGACATAAAAAAATTAAAATATGAAAAGTAAAATTGTATCGCTGCTTGCCATGCTCGTTGCACTTTCTTTCGCGGCAAGTGCAAAGACTTCGATAGATGAAGGCAAAGCGATTTTTACAACGCGTTGCACCTCGTGCCATAACGTGAACAAACAAATGGTCGGACCAGCATTAGCGAACGTAGATCAGCGCCGGAATTTAGACTGGATCATAAGTTTTGTGCATTCACCAAAATCCATGATCGCAAATAATGACAAGGATGCCGTCGCGCTCTTTAACCAATTTAACAAGGTAACGATGCCAGACCATTCAGATCTTACACCCGACAATATCAAAAATATCGTTGCTTATATTAAAACACAGGTTTCCACATCAACAGAAAAGGCGCCTTTCGCAACACCGTATAAAGTGAGGCCGGCATACAAGCCATTGACAATTGATAACTATGGATTTCTTATTAGCTATCTCGGTCTCGTTTTTCTTCTTGTCGGTTTGTTAGTGTCTGCTGTGTATATAAAAGACCTGCAAAGAGCAAAAGAATAGTTCAACAAGAACAAAATTTTTTAGGCTTCATACACTTGGTTTGATTTGTTACCGGGTGTCTCGCAAAACCAATACTCACAAAGCGAGCACCCGGTTTTTTTTGCATATCCATTGCTGCCGCTGGGCAATGGCGTTTAATGTCCACCTGTTAGATATTCCTTTCATTACTTCTTTGTCGATGCTGCAAAATCCGAATGGCTGAGGCTTTAATAAACGAGTCCCGTTATGAATAACAGGACTCTAACAAACTGCCATCGTTTGCTACGAGATGTATGCGACAACCGATACATCCCATCGCAAATCTGCGACGAATAAACATCCCGCCGGATGATCGCAGATTGCCGGCTGTATGATTTTGATCAAGTTCACATGCCTCTTTTATTCACGTATATCAACGGTTCATAAACAAAATAAAGCCGGCAGGCTAAAGCCCGCCGGCGACTGTATGAAACAAGAATAACAGCGTTCAACGATGTGTAATAAAAAACGCCACATCCGCTGTCTTTAATAAAAGGTCGGCGGTGCTGTGATTAAAGAAAACTTTTCTTCCATAAGCACCCATCACCAGCATCTTATTGTTCTTTGTCAGCAGGTTCTTAAATAATTCGGTTTCCGGCTTGCCATGCAACGTTTCCATATGAACCGCATCATAATGCATCATCAGCCACTCCTGCAATTTTTCTTTTTCAGTTATTTCATTTTCCCCTTCAGGCAACACTTCCAGCAACGTGGTCCTGGTTTCATTAAACTGCGGGAACAGGTACGTAAATTGTTTTATCGCAAACACGGACGAGTCGCAGCCATCATAAGCGAATATGATCTCGTCGACTGCATTAAAATAAAAAGGAGATATGATCACCGGGCACTGGGTGTACACTAGCAGTTCCGCCACAAATTCGGAAGGCCATCCGTAATTTTTTTCATCACTGAAATGCAAACCGCCGTGGGTAACGATCACATCGGCAAACCTGCTTTCGCGGATCATTTGTTTAACCGGTTTGCCCTTGAGCTCGTGAATCGAGAACCTGGCGTCGTTATCCGTGCATATTTTCGTGAACAACGCTACATTTTTATCAATATTGACTGCGGGCATTGTTGCACTTGACTGAAGCGTAGTAGTCTGTACACAGCCAAAAGGATCGCAGGATGTTTGCGTTTCAAGAGCGGCCTT
This sequence comes from Parafilimonas sp., assembly GCA_035631175.1. Taxonomy (GTDB): domain Bacteria; phylum Bacteroidota; class Bacteroidia; order Chitinophagales; family Chitinophagaceae; genus Parafilimonas. The sequence continues at coordinate 1,477 of DASQJI010000780.1, read as the reverse complement.
GCCGATAGAATTTTCAAGGAACACACCTGTCAATTTTGATTTCGTCAAATTAGCCAGGTAAGATGCAAAATGAACGCTCGAAGTGTTCACATCGTGTGCATCCAGCGCGAGTAAAAGTTTTTGCATACAACGTGTTTTTAGTATTAAGCATCGATTTCCTCTTCGACAAACTTGCTTTCATGGATGGCCATTACAGGCAATGAAGAACGAAAAACGAATTCAGCAGACTGTGCCTTGTGAAAAAGCCCGTGGCTTCTCGGGATCACCACTATTAAATCGGTATCGTTCTTTTTTGCGAGTGCCTCTACACCATGCTCCACGTCTTCATCGTTAATCGTAGAGAACCGCGGGTTTAGAGCTAGCAGCCGTTGTTTAAGCAGTATCGATTCTACCGAGTCTTTCTCAATGTTCCTGGCTCTCCTGTTGACGTGAAAAACATCGAGGGAAGCACCAAAAGCATCCAAAATGCTTGCGATCTGGTTAAGAGGAACGCTATAAATGTACTTCATATCTGACGCCAAACCGATCTTCCTGATGGGCTTATACGTATCGTCTTCCGGTACGATCAGCACCGGCCATTCGAGGTGTCTTGTGCTATACAGAGCCGTGCTTCCCAGTAAGAAACGTTGGAGCGTACCATGAGTATGTGTGCCCATTACGACTGCGAATGGTTTCTCGATATTGCAGATCTCTTTCAGTTCATTTTCAACTGAACCAAGAATATTTGTTACGTGAATTTTTATTTTGCCTTTTGTTGTTTTCAGTAGATCACTCTTAAGCTTTTTCAGTTCGTCCTCCATACTAATTTCGTCGAAAACAGCTTCAGTTACCGGAAACTCGCTAACAGTTATTGGCAGCTCCATTACGTGCAACAGGATCAACTGAGCGTTTACGTCTTCAGCCATCTTTGCTGCGTAATGTGCCGCATTATTCGAAACGTTGGAAAAATCAGTGGGGGCAATTATCGTTCTCACTTCCATTTATTTTATTATTTACTGATGGTGAAAGTAAGAAGATGCCAAGCGGTTACGGGTGATGATGGTCAAAACATGAAATGATTGTTGTCAAGAGTTGGGAGGACCGGCCGTTAGTCTTTTTCCGCCTGCTGAAATATCATGTTTTGTGATGACGGGTATCATAATTTTCGGCCGGCATCGATTTTAATTTGCGTATCATGCTTGGAGAATTATCCATTGTCAGTAAGAAACGGTGTTTTAATAATCACGCAGCTTATCCTCTTCCAGGAAGCACCGATGAAAAAGAAATATTTCGATCGCTACAACAGGAATTCACGTCGCAATTCCAGAATGTCTTTCCCGACAGGCTTGCGGAAAAAACGATCATTGTTGTTCCATCGTTGACGCTTGACCGGGAAATTCTTACGAAGATTCGCGGTTACGTGTATTATGAAGAGCGCATGCTTTGCCTGCTGATGTTATTGCGAATGCCACAAACCCAGATCGTGTATGTGAGCAGT
>DASQJI010000779.1:0-2412 GCA_035631175.1 Parafilimonas sp. | reverse complement strand
TCAAGAAGTAATAACCATTTTTTAAGCAGCACACCAAACATCATTGTTATCCTGGGAGACGATGTTGGTTATGAAATTCCGACGTATACAGGAGGGCAATCTTATTCAACTACCAATATTGATTACCTGGCGGCAAATGGCATGCAATTCAGCCAATGTCATTCCACGCCACTTTGTTCTCCATCGCGGTTTATGCTTCTCACAGGAAAATACGGCTTCAGAAATTATACTGAATGGGGTATAATGGATACGTCGCAACGCACATTCGCAAATATGTTACGCGACGCAGGATATGCAACATGCGTAGTGGGCAAATGGCAGTTTAACGGTGGCGACCAGTCGATCCACAAGTTTGGATTTGACAGTTACTCTATTTTCGATCCGCAAACATCGAACACCGGCGACCATGATGCGATAGATCCCAAACGCTACAAAAATGCGCATGTGTACCAATGGAAGAATAGTTCCATAATCGATAGTCAATCCACCGGGTACGGCCCGGATATTTCTTTTAATTATGCGCGTGATTTTATCGATAGTGCAAATCAACCGTTCCTCCTTTACTATGCAAGCGAGCTGGTCCATCCGCCCTTTTCCCCGACTCCTGATGACCCCGAATATGCATCGTGGAATCCAGATTTAGGCATAAGCGACACCAGTTTTTATCCTTCCATGGTCCACTATATGGATAAACTCATTGGGCGCTTACGAGATCACTTGGACTCTTTAGGAATTCTGAATAATACGATCATTTTGTTTGTCGGTGACAATGGTACATCAGAGATGATCACGTCAACTTTTAATGGACAGTCAGTCCGGGGAGGGAAAAGCGAGATAAATGAACGAGGCACGCATGTGCCGCTGATCGCATACTGGCCTGGCACGATCTCACCGGCGATGAATGGTGATCTTATCGATTTTACTGATTTTCTGCCAACTGTTGCCGGGATCGCAAAAATTTCTTTGCCCAATTACGGCCCATTAGACGGCGTAAATTTTTATCCGAGTTTGATTGGAGCGTCGGGAACTCCCAGGAGTTGGATATTCACTTACTACAAAATTCATCCTTCTGCAACAGGATACCGAATAGTGCAAAATAGCAACACGAAAGAGATACAGAAAATAAAGAAAAGTGGAGATACGAGCATAAAATATTATTTTATTCCGCCGTATCCCAGGTTGGATTCTTCAATCAAGAAGAGCGCCGTACCGAAACAAATTAGGAGCACGTTTGATTCCGTACTTTCAGTTGAACGTTAAATTTCAGGAGGCAAGCCGGTAACTTTTATATGCGTTCACTTTTTGCGGTTAGGTGCTTGATTAAACTAGTTATCTGTTTTTAAATGTTGAACGGAAATCGTATACAAAGATCTTATAGCAATAGAATCGCGTTCTATCTTTACCACAATGAGACCGCCCGCCGACACAGAAGTATTTGAGGGAGAAATTGCGACTTATTGGATGGAGGACGGAATTCTCATTTCGCTTTCAAAAAGTCCTAAACGCACAGTCGCTAACATTAAAGAAAACATTCTGCTGGTAAACCGCATCACGAACAACCAAAAAGTTCCGTTGTTGATCTATTTGAGCAACTCGCCGATTCCCGACAAAGAAACGCGTGAATTTTCAGCGCAGCAGCTTCCCAACATTTATTCGGCTATGGCGATGGTTTCAAAACCAGGCCTGGCAAAACTCATCATGAATTTGTTGTTCAAATTCAAAACGCCGCCAATTCCAATGAAAAATTTTACCGATGATAAAGACGCAAAGAATTGGCTAAAGCAATTTCTCACATAGAACGAAAAGTTTGCGTGCAAAACTATATTAGATGTTTAGAGTGCTAAATGTGAAACTTTATTCCCTGCGCCAACGGTAACTCGCTGCTATAATTTATTGTGTTGGTTTGCCTGCGCATGTAGGCCTTCCAGGCATCGCTGCCACTCTCTCGTCCACCGCCGGTTTCTTTTTCACCTCCAAATGCGCCGCCAATCTCTGCGCCGCTGGTTCCGATATTTACGTTAGCAATGCCACAGTCACTCCCCGCAGCTGAAAGAAACAGTTCCATCTCGCGCAAATCGTTTGTGAATATGGACGATGATAAGCCCTGGGGCACGCCGTTCTGTTTTGCGATGGCCTCTTCGACAGTAGAATATTTCATTACATACAAGATCGGAGCAAACGTTTCCTGCTGTACGATCCCAAGCTCATTATCTGCTTCGATGATGCAGGGTTTAACATAACAGCCGCTTTCATATCCGTCTCCTTCAATCCTGCCTCCTTCCACAACCATCTTTCCGCCCTGCGATTTTGCTGTCTCGATCGCGTTCAAATAATCGTCCACTGCTTTTGTATCGATGAGCGGCCCCACATGATTCGTTGCTTGTAACGGATCTCCGATACTCAATTGTGCAT
>DASQJI010000778.1:0-2120 GCA_035631175.1 Parafilimonas sp. | reverse complement strand
TATTGATTGAATCTTCAACTTGTGATGCATTAATGCGTCCATAATTTCCATCGATCAATTTTACTGAGCAACCGGAATTAAAACCAATTCCTCCGCCTTCATATTGGTATATGTGTGATAATTTTTCACAAATGATCTCATCGCCAGGCTGTGTGTGACATTTGATAGCGATCTGATTCGTCATGGTGCCGCTCGGGCAGAAGATCGCCGCTTCCATTTGAAACATGCTCGCAACCTTTGTTTCCAGTTCATTGATCGTTGGATCTTCACCAAATACATCGTCGCCCACCTTTGCTTGAAACATTGCCTCTAACATCGGGGCCGAAGGTTTCGTCACGGTATCACTGCGAAAATCGATCATGCTTGCGAAGATAAGCGTATAGATGTTCCGCGTTGTATTGCTGTCGGCAAGGTAAAATGCGATCCTATCTTACGGGGTTGCAAATAGAATCAATCGCTTGAGTCATTGGAAACGATGCTGGAAGAAAGTGTCTCGCGAAGTTTTTTTGCCGGATCTCTGCGCATAATATGGATCGGAATAGCAACGCCCAGCGATATAGCCATGATAATAAAAAGCGTTGTCACCCCATTATACACGGTGTCTGAAAGTGTGAGGGCGTAATCGGAACCGATCTTACCTGTTAGTTTGATAATTCCGAACATAGTGTGGTAAGCAAACACGCCGGGAACCAGCGGTATCACCGACGGAATCGCGAAGATCATCGGCGCTTCATGACGCGAATGAGCCACGGGTATGCAAAATATGCTAACAGCCAGCGACGCGTAAAACGAACTTTGTATTACCGGGGCTGAGGGTATTAGAAACAACGCGGAGAATTTTACCAGGCCGGCGATCGCGCCTCCTGACCAGATCATGAAAAGCGTTTTTGAAGGCACATTGAAAAGAATGCCAAAACCAACAGCAGCACAGCCACACCAGAAAGCTTTGAACAATATGTTCGCCCAATCTTCGATCATCCGTTGAGGTTATATATGATAATAGTTGTCAGCAAACCAAAAGCTATTGCCAGTGCGAAGAGCAGAGCGTTCACTCCGCGCACCATTCCGTTCAAAATATTTCCATCCAGCAAATCAGTGAAGGCATTGATGAGTGGCACACCCGGGATCAGAAACAATACGCAGGTTGAAAAAGCATGTTCAAGAGAAATACCCAGGCCAGCCTGGTGAAACGTAGCGGTAAAAAAAGAAGCAACCAATGCTGCACAGTAGGTGCACATGTAGGGATTGATGGAATATTTTGTTAACTGCTGTTTCGTAAGTAGTCCGAAAAATGTTGCACCAAACGTAATCGCCATTTCAACGCCGCCGCCTCCAAACGTGTAGCAAAAAGCAGCTCCGGCAACACTCACAAAAATGAGTACGATAATTTGCGGGTAATGCTTAGCCGCGCGAACCTCATTTAATGCTGCTTTGAGTTCGGGCACTTGCAGTTTTTTTCGCGCGGCCTCCCAGCTCAGCCGGCCAATACCGGAGATGGTTTTAAAATTTACTCCTTGTGCAGGGGTGCTTCGAATTCCGTTGAAAAGAGGAATGCCGTCATTGTCATCCAGGGTGAGAGAAACAGACTTGGGTCCGATGGTGATATGAGGTACATAGTCGTACGCCAATGCGAACCTGGTCATGGTAATTCTTATGCGGCTACAACTCGCGCCGGAATTTAGAAGCGAAACACCGACGTCGAGCAACAATGCTCCAAACTCTTTTGGTTCTTTTTCCGTGTGAGGCAGCATAACTGTTGTTCTTGAACGCCGGAGGCACGGTGAGATCTGCGGCCGACGTGGTTATTCTACTTCAGGTGCAAGCCCCCATTTTTGCGGTGAACGCCAAAGCGCAGATAACAACAGCACCCGCATAAAGAAGAATTCTTTCGGCAGCCGGTCGTATATTTTAGAAAACAGTTCTTCATGAGAAAGCAGCTCGTCCTTCCACAACTGCGAATCGATGTACATGATCTTGCTGAATTGTTCCCTGGAAAACTCAAGCCCGTTCCAGTCGATCTCCTCATAACGCGGCACCCAGCCAACGGGGCATTCAACCGACGAAGCCTTTCCATTGATGCGGTTGATTATCCATTTTAAAACCCTGATATTTTCGCCAAA
>DASQJI010000777.1:0-1513 GCA_035631175.1 Parafilimonas sp. | reverse complement strand
CAAATAAAGAACAGCATTCGTTTTGAAATGAAGAACCGACTCAAATTTTGTGTTCAACACTTCCCCAAAAACGTTTCGCGAAAATTCATACAATAGCAATGATATTACAGTAGCGATACCTGTAAGCAGCATTGCTTCGGTAATGAACTGAACGATCAACTGCTTTTTTGCTCCACCAAATACTTTGCGCAACCCGATTTCTTTTAGCCGGTATGAAGATGTGCCGATATTGATATTTACAAAATTGATCACTGCCATAAGCAGGATAAACGCCGCGGCCAAAGAAAGTATCATGATCATTCTAAGTGCAGCGCTGTCATGCTCTTTGAGATAGTAATCTTTCACCGGCGCAAGCTGAACAGTGAGATTCTTTTGGATGCTTTCATTCGTATATTTTGCCAATACCTGCCTGATTGGTACCGCAAGATCTTGCGGCGATATGCCCGGCTTAAGTTCTATTGCACCTACCTCATAAGCACCACTCCAGCTCGTGGATGGATCGCCGCTCCCATAATAATTGTTGCCAACAGTTGGTACGAAGACATTGTAAGTATCTCCGACCAGGTTTGTAACAGAGTTATAAGGTATGTCTTTCAAAACAGCAGTTACTTTATAATCCTGTTTTGCCCCGTTTGCAGTGGTAAGCACGCTGATAACTTTGCCAATGGCATTTGCGTTACCAAACAGTTTTATCGCCATTGTTTCGGTGATGACCGCAGAGCTGTTGTCAATAAAAGGTTGTTGCTTGTTTCCATGTAAAAGCTGAAAGCCATACATCGAAATAAAAGTTGTATCACCTATTGCAATATCTTCTTTAAAACTTTTATCGCCGGCAGAAACAACATTGGTTACAGGATTGTAGCGATAGTAATTCGCCACCAGCCCGGGATACTCATCCTTCAATGTCTTTGCCAGCGGGCCAAGGGTTGTAATGTCTAATCCCATCTCCTTCACTTTCCAGTCGCTTTTAATGATATACTGGTTGCTCACATTTTTTAGTGATGTATTTATGCTGTATTGATTCAGCACATAAACACCGATGATCAGGGAAAAGGTGATCCCTAACGCAAGACATAGAATATTGATGACAGAAAAAAATTTGTGTCTTACCAGGTGCCTGGTTGCGATGATAAAATAATTTTTTAGCATGACTAAGTTTTATGTTGCCGTCTTTTGTTAGCTGTTCATCTTCGTTGGCCGCCATTCACAATTCACAATTCACTATTCACAACAAAACTCATTACTGATCACTCATTACTCACCAAGCACCCTGTACATAATCATGGGATCCGTGAATCGTGAATTCAATGATGTACACCATCGGAACGCTGAAAGCGGTCTGACGGCTTTTAGTTCCATCGGTCAGGTCGCCGAAGCGCCCCGACCGTGTCTATCACTTAAAGCTCACATTTATCCTTCCGCTGCTGGCGCGCACATTCACCTTCGGGCCGCCGCCATAAATTTTACCTTCAATTGAATTGTCGTCAGTTGACCCGCTAAAATTTTTGAGGTC
>DASQJI010000776.1:0-6591 GCA_035631175.1 Parafilimonas sp. | reverse complement strand
AAATACAGTTGTACAGTCGAAGAACCTTTGATGCCCATCTTATGTTCTTCGGGTCCCTGCGTGAAGCCTTCATATCCACGCTCGACGATGAATGCGGTAAATTTATCGCCGTCCACTTTTGCGAACACTGTATACACGTCGGCGAATCCGCCATTTGTTATCCAGCATTTTTGTCCGTTAAGCAGATAATACTTTCCGTCATCGCTCAGGCGCGCACTTGTTCTTGCACCCAACGCATCGCTGCCGCTATTCGGTTCCGTTAACCCATAAGCGCCGATCCATTCACCACTGCCGAGTTTCGGTATATATTTTTGTTTTTGTTCTTCGGTTCCGAAGTATAAAATTGGAAGCGACCCGATCCCGGTGTGCGCGGCAATAGCGACCGAAAACGAAAACCCGTCTCCTAATCCTTCATTTATAATGGTCGATGTAACAAAGTCTTTGGCAAGTCCCCCATATTCTTCCGGAAAGGAAGTGCTCAACAAGCCTTGCGTGCCTGCATTCGTAAGCAGCGAGCGCATTAATCCAGGCTCAAGACTGTCAATCCGGTCAAGCACAGGAAGTATTTCACTTCTAACATACTGCCGGCACATGTCCATTATCATTAGCTGCTCTTCTGTAAAATCCTCGCGAATGAACGTGTCAAACGCATTTGTTTCTTTCACCAACCATTCCCCACCTTTTAATACCACAGTACTTTTTGTTTCCTGGACAGGCGCGAATTGCAGCTTGTTGTTAAATGACGTGAGCATACATCATGAATTTTATTTTGAGAAAATTTTTTAGGACCTCGGTTCACCGTTGAGATTATCATACACTCTTTGTAAAACGGATTTCACCACTTCGATCTCTTCCTTTTTTACGCCGGTCAACGCTTCGTCCATAGTTTGATTGGCAAGCGCCAGTGTCGCATCCTGTAAAGAACGGCCGGCGTCCGTAAGGCAAACGAGGTTTACCCTCTTGTCATTTTTCGACGAAGCGCGTTTGACCAGTCTTTGTCTTTCCAAATTGTCGATCAAACGTGTAATGCTTGGTTTGTCGCGATACGTACGATTACAAAGTTCCTGCTGATTCAGGCTATCTTCCTTCCACAGGTGATATAAAACAGTCCATTGTTCAATCGTGATATCGAGGCCTGCGTTGCGAAAATTTTTCTGCAGTCGTCGCGCGACCGCAGTGCTTGCCATTCCGTTGATGACGCTGTATAATTCTCCTCTTTTAAACTGGCTGTTTGACATATAGTTGTTTATGCAACTAAATTCAAAATTATATATCTTTACCACATTACCAACTTTTCGCAATAGATTTTTTGTTGTTAAGATGTGACATCAATGTCTCAGTTTACCCTGCATTATAAAAGCTCGAAGATCAATTATTATGTGTATGGCCGCGGTCCGAATGTTTTATTTTGTTTGCATGGCTATGGCGAGAACGGCAGCTCTTTTCAATTCCTCGAGAAGGAGCTTGGTTCGTTGTATACTTTATATGCGGTAGACTTTCCTTTTCATGGTGCTACCGAATGGGCTGAAACAGAAGCTTTCACCGCCGGAGATCTGCTCTCTGTTGTTTCCGGCATCCGTTCAGCCAATTCTTTCAGCATGCTCGCTTACAGCATGGGTGGGCGTGCAGCGATGCATATTCTCCAGGAATTTCCGGAGAACATCGAACGCGTTGTGCTGGTTGCGCCGGATGGTTTGCATGTGAATTTTTGGTATTGGCTCGCAACTCAAACTTTTGCAGGTAACAAATTATTTCAGGCAACCATGAACGATCCAAAATGGTTCTTCGCCTTCCTTGATGGGGCTGGCAAGATGAAACTCTTGGATGAAAGCATCATAAAGTTCGTGCACCATTTTCTTGACAACAAAGAGGAAAGAATATTATTGTATAAACGTTGGTCTGTTATGCGAAAATTCAAGCCTCGTATCGCCGCACTCAGGAAAGCGTGTTCGGAGAAGAATATTCCATTGCACTTTGTATTCGGCCGGCACGACAGGATCATCCTGAGTAAACGTGCCGATGTTTTTAAGAAGGAGGCAAATATTCACGTAAAATTAATTGATGCAGGCCATCAGCTATTGAAGCCAAAATATGCGCACGAGATTGCCGCATTGCTGTCTGACTCATTCTGATTTTCTTTGCTTATGCAGGTTTTGACTTACATTCTTTATGGAACTGCGTTATTGCTATGCGTGTATTTGCTGATCGTGAATCTTTATTTATTGTGGTTTAGCAGGTTGAAAAGTTTTCAGCCAAACGCTCATCACGTGCCTCAAACCGGTTTTTCAATCGTCATTCCAGCACGAAATGAAGAAGAGAAAATTAGCGCATGCTTGCAATCAGTATTGAAGAATAATTATCCCCTGTCGCTTTACGAAATAATCGTGGTAGATGATTTCTCAACAGATTCGACTGCCTTCATCGTTCAAGATCTTCAAAAGGAATTTTCAAATATTAAATTGATCAGCCTCAAAGAGCTGATCACCGAAAGCATTAATTCCTACAAAAAAAGAGCGATTGAAATTGCGATCGGTAAAAGCAAATTTGAATGGATCATCACGACCGATGCGGATTGCGTTGTTCAGCCTGATTGGTTGAAGTATTTTGATGCCTACATTCAAAAGTTTCAGCCGGTATTTGTTGCAGCACCGGTGATGTTCAACGATACCGGTTCATTCTTGTCGAAGTTCCAATGCCTCGATTTTGTAAGCCTCCAGGGTATTACGGCCGCGTCGGTGTCCGCAGGTTTTCACAGCATGTGTAACGGCGCTAACCTTGCTTATAGCAAAAAAGCTTTTTATGATGTGGGTGGATTCAAAGATGCGGACGATATTGCCAGTGGCGACGACATGTTGCTCATGCACAAAATAAAGCTGAAATATCCTCCGTCGATCGGCTATTTGTTCAACCGTAACGTGATCGTCAAAACTGATCCGATGGGCGACTGGAAAAGTTTTTTGAATCAACGCATACGCTGGGCAAGTAAGGCAACCAGTTACCGCGACTTAAATGTTCTCTTCGTTTTACTGTTGGTGTATTTCGTGAATCTTTGCCTTGGTGTAATATTCATCCTGTGCTTTTTTTATCCGCGGATATTTTTGTTCCTGGTGTTGCTTGTTTTGACGAAGGCGTTGTTTGAACTTCCTTTTATGTACAAAGTCTCGAGGTTCTTCTCTTTGCAGAAACTGATGCCATGGTTTGTCATCATGCAGCCGGCGCATATAGTATATACCATTATTTCGGGATGGCTCGGGAGGTTTGGAACGTATCAGTGGAAAGGAAGGAAGGTCAAATGATTTAGGATTTGGGAATTAGGAATTAGGATTTGGGATTTGGTATTTGAGATTTGGGGTTTTCCATTTTTTGGCTCACGCATACGCTTCTTAGCTGAAAACTCGTAGTGATGTTAAGTAGGCAGCATTAAGTACATTTGCCGTATGGCACGAATAAGAACTGCAAAAGATGTATCGCGCAAAGAAGTGATCTTGAAAGCGGCCGCCGGACTCTTCCTTGAAAAGGGATATAAAGCGGCGAGCATGCGCGACCTGGCCGAACGTGTAGGCGTGGAAGCTGCCAGTTTGTACAACCATATTCGTTCGAAAACAGAGCTGTTGCACGACATCTGTTTTGATGTCGCTAACCTTTTTTGGGAGCATTTAAACCAGGTAGAATCATCGAATGCAACGCCGATTGAAAAACTGGAAACAGTTCTGCGATTTCATATCAGGCAAATGCTTGAGAATTTCCAGGAGGTCTATATCTGCGACCGTGAATGGCGATATTTAGCCGACCCTTATCTTTCGAATTTTCAAAACCAGCGCCGTACTTACCGCAAACGTTTTGCAGCTATTATCGAACAGGGAATCGTCGCCGGCGAGATCAACAAGATCGACGCTTCTACCGCCGTGCTCATCGTTTTGCATGCGGTTAGCGGTATTGACAGCTGGCATCGAAGCACACATAAGATCAGCGGTGAGGAGCTCGAAGAAAACATGATCACCATCCTCATAGACGGATTAAAAAAATAGCCCGGCAATTTTTCATGTCAACACATTTTGAAAAGGTGCGCATTAAGGAAGTGCGGAGGGAAACGGCTGACTGTGTTTCTATCCTGTTTGAGATCCCTGATGACCTGCGAGAAAATTTTTCCTACCTGCCTGGCCAGCATATAACGTTACGCACAACGATCAATAATGAGGAAGTGCGACGTTCTTATTCTCTTTGCAGTTCGCCCATCCATAATGAATGGAGGATAGCAGTAAAAAAAGTGGAGGGAGGTATTTTTTCGCAGCTCGCCAACGAGCGAATTAAAGCTGGCGACACGATGGAGATCATGCCACCGATTGGTCACTTCACGTTGCCACATTCGGACCTTCCAAAAAATTATGTCTGTTTTGCCGCAGGCAGTGGTATAACGCCGGTCCTTTCCATCATTAAAACGGGCCTCATAAAACAGCCGCACAGCAACTTTACCCTTGTTTACGGAAATCGGACGAGGCAATCTATAATTTTCAAAGAAGAGATCGATGCACTAAAGAACAAATACATCGAACGGCTGCAGGTAATACACATCCTGAGCCGGGAACAAACGGATGCTCCTTTAAATGAAGGAAGGATCGATATCAAAAAGTGCGAACAGATCTTTAGGACCGTAGCATCACTGGGTGCTGATGATTTTTTTATATGCGGCCCGGAAGAGATGATATTCTCGATCCGCGAATGGCTGATTGAAAAAGGAATTGATGAAAAGAAAATTCATTTTGAACTGTTCAACACTTCGAGTTCCGTTCAAACGAAAACACAAAAAGTTGCATCGCAAACATTCGGCGATGCAATATCTCATGTTACATTAAAATTAGACGGCCGCAGCTTTGATTTTGATCTTCCTTTCGAAAGCGACAGCATTCTAAATGCAGCATTAAAACAGGGCGCCGATCTTCCTTACGCGTGTAAAAGCGGTGTCTGCACTACCTGCAAAGCGAAATTGCTTGAAGGCAAAATTGAAATGGATGTGAATTACGGATTGGAACCTGAAGAAGTAGCCGAAGGATTTATACTTACCTGTCAAAGTCATCCGCGAACGGAGAAAGTTGTTGTGGATTTTGATATTAAGTAGGATGTGATGTATGATCTCTGATGTATGATGTACGATGTATGATGTACGATGTATGATGTATGGTGTATGATAGCCGTTGATGCTCATTGACAATTCACTATTGACAATTCACCATTCACCATTCACAACCCCATCGTTCCCGATAAGATTTTAATTAGTTTCTCTGCATCGATATTGCCGCCTGAGATCACGCAGACTATTTTTCCATGACCAGCCTTGCCGGTGAGGGCGGCTGCAAGAGATGAACCGCCTGCTCCTTCAGCAATGAGCCTGTTGCGTTCGATGAGCAGCTTAATGGCATCTGCAATTTGTTTCAACGTCAGCACAATCGAAGCATCCACGATCTTGCTTAGCAGCGGCCACATTTCGGAAAGTATCATTGTGCTTCCCATTCCATCCACAAAACTTGCCGTGTAGTTGACCTTTACCGGGTTTCCGGCCGCCAGCGATGGACTTAATGGCGCCGCAGTTTCAACTTCAGAGGTAAAAATTCTCGCCTCCGGGCGCTTGCTTTTTATTGCAGTGCCAATACCACTGACGAGGCCACCGCCTCCAAACGGAACAATCACAGCATCAACATCCGGCAGGTCTTCAAGAATTTCCAAACCAATCGTTCCATTTCCCGCAATCACATTTGGATCGGCCACGGGATGCACGAACAATCCCTTGATTCCTTCAAACTTTCTCGTCACCAACACCTGCCACCAATCATCGAACGGTATCTTAATATATTTCGCGCCGAGGCGGCTGATCGCATCGAGCTTAGTCTGTGGTGCGTGATCGGGAACAATAACAGTGCAGGGAATGTTCATCATTTTTGCATTCCACGCTACTCCCTGCGCCATGTTTCCAGCGCTCGCAGTATAAACGCCTTCGCCAAGCAGTGATTGATCTGCAAGGCTCATTGCATTACACGCACCTCTTAACTTAAAAGATCCGATTGGCTGAAGATTCTCCGCCTTAAGATAAATTTCGCCGGGAAAATTGTCATAATATAAACGGAGAAGTGGTGTTCGTATTACCTTACCGGCAAGACGTTGCCTCGCATCAAGAATGTCCTGGAATGATACGGAGATATGGTTATGTTCAGTTGTCATATACGCTATTAGCCGCTAGCTATGAGCTTCGAGCAGCGAGCCAAGCTCATAGCCCGAGGCTCATCGCTCACAGCTCGCAGCTCACAGCTCTCAGCTCTCAGCTCACAGCTTCTTATAAATATGCCATGCAGAAAAAATATCTTCCGCGGCAATACCAAGCGATTTAAAAATGGTGATCTGTTTATCGTCTTCTCTTCCTGTCTTCATTCCCTCTAGCACTTCACCTATTTCGCCGTGTACATCGTTTTCTGTAAGGTCGCCATGTTTTTTTGGAATCAAAAAATCTCCTGCTTCATTAAAAATCGACTCATAACAATCGGTAAATAATTTGCTTCGCTTCATCGCCACCGTATCCAATTCCCGTGTCGCCGGCGTACA
>DASQJI010000775.1:0-8192 GCA_035631175.1 Parafilimonas sp. | reverse complement strand
GTGGTGAAGAACGGTTGAAAAATTTTATCAATTATATTTTGCGAAATGCCGGAGCCGTTGTCTGAGACAATGATTTGAATTTTATTTTGCAATTTTTTTGTGACGATAGTGACTGTTGGGACGTAGGGCGCGCTATTAGCTTCGAGCTGTGAGCCGGGAGCTGCGAGCTTTTCGCTTGTTGCGTAAAAAGCATTGTTGTATAAATTCAACAGCACCCTTCCAATATCCTGCGGCACCACATTTATTTTTCCCTCGACGGAGGAGAGGTCTGGATCAAAATCTGTTTGAAGTGTTACATTGAAATTTTTATCCTTCGCACGCAGGCCATGATAGGAGAGGCGCAGGTATTCATCTACCAGGGCATTGATGTCTGTTGGTTCTTTTACACCTTTTGTTTGTTTTGAATGTTGTAACATTCCTTTTACAATGGCGTCGGCACGCCTGCCGTGATGGTGTATTTTTTCGAGATTTGCTTTAAGATCATTTATTATTTCGTCCTGCAGTGATTCATCCCTCTCAGTTTTCACCTTTAACCTTTCATCCAGTAACTCTTCAATCAACTCTCCATTTACTTCGCAGAAATTATTCACAAAATTTAACGGGTTTTGAATTTCGTGTGCGATGCCTGCGGTCAGCTCGCCAAGCGAAGCCATTTTTTCCGATTGGATGAGTTGTGCCTGGGTCGCTTTGAGTTCTGTATACGCTTTTTCAATCTCTTTTGCCTGGGCGAGCTCTTTTGCTCTTGCGTTATCCCGCTCTCTTTGGATCAGTCTCTGTCGCTGATAACGATAAACTGCATATACTGCCGCTACGATCAATAACCCGTACAGGGAATAGGCCCACCAGCTGCGCCACCACGGCGGTTTTATGATGATGGTAATGGAAGCACCTTCTTCATTCCAGACACCATCGTTGTTCGTTCCTTTTACTTTAAACGTATAGGTGCCCGGATCTATATTAGTATATTCCGCATATCGTCGTGGTCCACTAGATATCCAATCCTTATCCGCACCTTCCAGTTTATATTGGTATTGATTTTTAGCGGGATTGTCGTAACTTAAAGAAGCGAATTCAAATGAAAAATAATTCTCGTCATAGTTCAAAATAATTTTTTTCAATTCATTAGCGCCTTTTACGAGGCTGTCAAAAAGTTTGAATTGGGTGATAACAACAGGTGCTTTTTGACTATCCGTTTTGAGTTGTTCGGGATCGAAAAAATTAAATCCATTGTTGCCCCCAAAATATAACGTACCGTCGCTACCCTTAAAGCATGCCCCCTTACTTTTTTCAGCCCCCCCATCCCCGGAGACGAAAACGTTGCCTTGCAGGCCATCTTTGAAATAATAATTTGTAAAGGAGTTTGTGGCAGGATCATATCGTGAAAGGCCATTAGAAGTACCTAGCCATAGATTGTTTTCATTGTCTGTTAAAAGTGAATACACATTATTTGCAGGAAGCCCATGTTTGTCGGTAAGGGTTGTAAATTTTCCTTCCCTGTAGTCGAAATAACATGCTCCGCCCGATAAAGTGCCAATCCAAAGATTTCTTCTTGAGTCTTCGAAGAAACTTTTTACGATATTAGAACTAATGCTGGTTGAATTACGGGAATCATGTTTGTAATGAATGAACCGGCCGCTTTTCTTATCAAATCTATCTGTTGCGCGACTACTATATCCGACCCAGATATTGTCCCTTGAATCAGCAAAAACAGCTGATGACCCGTAATCACTGATACCACTCGAATCTGCAGGATCGTAATAGTAATGCTCAATAAACTCACCTTTTCTTTCATCGAATTTTTTAAGGCCATTCCCGGTCCCCAGCCAAATAAATCCTTCGCGGTCCTGGGTGATAGAGAGAATAATTGGTTGAAATTCGCTCTTATCATCCCTGAGATTGGTATAATAATGGATGAATTCGCCGTTTTGATTTTTTAATTTCGACAATACATCACCGTTGCATACCCAAATATGTCCATGCTGATCGTTCAGGAGCGCAAAAATAGTATCGGACGTCAGCGTGGCAGGGTTTGAGGAATCATGCCTGAAATGGGTAAACTCATTGGTGCTCCTGTTCCATCGATTCAACCCTCCATCATATGTGCCTATCCAAATAATGCCTGACGAATCTTCAAGTATCGATGTGACTTCGTTACTGCTCAAAGAATTTATATTGCCCGGATCCCGGCGTCTCAGCCCAAAAGGTTTAGGATCCAGGTTTACTTTGCTTAGTTTTCCTCCCCAGGTACCGGCAAATAAAATGCCCGCCTTATCAATATGCAGGGAAATAACAACATCGGAATTTAAGGTGAAAGTATCCTTTGGGTTGTGGCGATAAACCGTAAAAACACGGCGGTCGCTGCTAAGTTTATTTAATCCTTCGCCGGTACCGATCCATAAATTTCCCTCCTTGTCCTCCTGGATGAGAGTTCCTAACCATTCGAAATTGTTAGTGCTTATGGAATGGATATTTTTGGGGTCATGCAGGTAACGCTTAAAGGTTTTTGTCTTCCTGTCGAAACTCTTTAATCCATTACTCGTTGCGAGCCACATCATGCCATCGTGGTCTTCAAAAATGGATCTTATTAAGCCATTTGGATTATCAGGGTCATGGTATGGTGTGAAACTTACTGCGGCAGGTGTGCCAGCTTTTTTTGCAGTTAAATTTATCCTGTGCAGCCCGGTTGAATTGCCTACCCATAAGGTACCGGCCTTGTCTTTATAAATGCAGAATACACCTTTTATTTCAAAATCATCAGGCAAAAAAATTCCGTTTTGTCTATCGAAACGGCATAGCCCTCCAAAACTCCCCGCCCATATCATACCATCACTGTCTTCATTAAAAGAAGTTATATTCGGGTCAGAAAATTTTGCACCGGGAGAAGGTTTAAAACGGGTAAACTTTTCAGTGGATCTGTCGAACCTGCACATTCCTTCAAATGTTCCCACCCAAATCGAACCATATTTATCTTCCCAGATGGTATATATGCCATTTGAAGAAAGTGAACTGGAATCAAACGGATCAAACTGGTATTTGGTAAAAGAATAGCCATCATACTTATTTAAACCATCCTCCGTACCAAACCACATATATCCTTTACTATCCTGGAATATGGCCAATACTCTATTGTGTGAGAGTCCTTCTTCTATGCCTATATGTTCAAAACGCAGGCTTTTGTTTTGGGCATGCGTATGAACTATGAAAAAAGAAAGGAATATGATTATGATGTATCGCCTCATTTTAAAAATTCGTTCCTTAAAATTAGTGTTTACCCCCGACCCCCGTCATCCGGGCGGACCTAAAGGGGAGTAACTATGTGGGCAAACTAATGGTGAACCGTGTTCCTTCACGTTCGTTACTTTCCACTTTTATTTCTCCGCCATGGGCCTTAATAATATCATAACTCAAACTCAATCCCAATCCTGTTCCCTGTCCTGTTGGCTTCGTGGTAAAGAATGGTTGAAAAATTTTATCTATTACTTTTTGAGGAATGCCATTGCCGTTATCCTTTACACGTATCTCAACTTTGCCATCCGTTTTTTTAGTGCGCACCAACACAGTTGGTTCATACCCTTCGCCTTCTGCCTTTTGTTTTTCACTTGTTGCGTAAAATGCATTGTTGAACAAATTCAGCAGCACCCTCCCTATATCCTGCGGTATTATATTTATCTTTCCGAGCGTTGCATCAAAATCGGTTTGCAAAGTGGCATTAAACTCTTTGTCTCTTGCACGAAGGCCATGGTAACTTAATCTCAGGTATTCATCGCACAAGGCATTAATGTCTGTTGGCTCTTTTATGCTTTTTGTTTGTCGTGAATGCTGCAACATGTTTTTTACAATTGCGTCTGCCCGTTTGCCATGATGAATGATCTTATCTTCATTTTCTTCGATATTCATAGCAATTGTTCGCGCTTCATCAAAATTCCCTGCCTTCATTTCATTATTCATTTCAGCCAATAATTCTTTATTGATCTCTGAGAAATTATTCACGAAGTTCAACGGGTTTTGAATCTCGTGCGCAATACCTGCGGTAAGTTCGCCGAGCGAAGCCATTTTTTCAGATTGAACAAGTTGAGCCTGTGTTGATCTTAATTCGGCTAAAGTAGATTCAACAATTTCTTTTTCTTCTTTTAATTCCTTTGTACGATCGGCAACTTTTTCTTCA
Organism: Parafilimonas sp.; assembly: GCA_035631175.1. Classification (GTDB taxonomy): domain Bacteria; phylum Bacteroidota; class Bacteroidia; order Chitinophagales; family Chitinophagaceae; genus Parafilimonas. Next base: position 4,027 of record DASQJI010000775.1, on the reverse strand, counting down.
AGTTTTATTTTTTCTTCTTTTAATCTTCCTGTTCGCCAACTGATAAAAACCCATATAGCACTTATGAACAAAATGGTATATACCGTGTAAGCCCACCATGTTTGCCACCAGGGAGGTAACACAGTTACTTCAACTGCTTTTTCCGTCATCATACCATAGCTGCTCCACGCCCTTATTTTAAAAGTATATTGACCATGAGGGATGTTAAAATAATAAGCTGTTTTTTCAAGGCTTACATTTCGCCACGTATTTTCATATCCTTCAAGCTTATACTGCAAAACATTGTTGTCCGGATCACTGAAATGAATTGCAGCAAAATCTATTGAAAAGATATTTTGATTATGCTTTAATGTTATTTGAGTTGCTTCTTCAATCGCATTTTGTATTGAACCATTCTTTCCTGTCATAACCGGATGCCCGTCAATTTTTAAATCAGTCAGTATGATTTGAGGTGCAACATGGTTGACAATTTTTCGCGGATCGAAGGAATAATAACCGTTTGTACAACCCAAAAATATTCGTCCATCGTGAGCCCGAAAGGCCTCCTGCCTTGTTTGAGGCATTAAATCATTAACGCCGAATCTTATTCCATAAAAATTGATCTCATTCGCTAAAGGATCTATTTTAATGATACCCGAAGATGAGGCTCCCCAAATATTGCCATCTTCATCGCCTATTAAACCACTTACAGATAAAGATCTTAGATCATCTTGTTCACTTGTAAAGAGAGTAAAGTCGGTTTCATTTTTTTTCTTACGATAGAGACCTAATTCGGTGCCTGCCCAAACAGTTCCTTCCTGGTCCTGATAAATGGCATATACCGTTAATCGCCGAAGGTAATGACTGAACTTATTTGTTTTGGTGTCAAGCAGGTCAATGCCACGATGCTCACCGCCAACCCACATATTACCAGCAATATCTTTTTGTATGGTCGTTACGGTATCGATCCACAAACATGTACTGTCTGCTAAGTTTCTTTTAAATTGGGTTAATTTGCCTGTTTGAGTATCCAATGTGTAAAGACCCAAGCCACCTACATAAATTTTTCCGTTATTACCATTTGTTATCGATATAAAAATTCCTCTGCTATCTTTAAAAATAGGAGAAGCAGGTTTTTTACTAATTTCTCTACCCCAGTCAGCCTTTACGGGATTTTTATTTTTTGGGTCAAAAACATATATTCCTTTATCAGTTGCAAGCAGGAAGGTATCCTCGCTTAAAGGATAGATACCACCGACCGCTAAATCATAATAAAGTGATGGGTCAACAATATACTTGTTGATAGTTTCATGAACCGGGTCTGTCCGGTCAATTCGCGCTATTGCGTTTGAAAGTAATCCAACCCACACGATATGAGATGAATCTTCCACAAAGGTCCAGGCAGTTTCATCTAAAAAAGTTTTCAAAAAATTAATTTGTAGGGGGTCCACACGATAAACACTGGTGGCTTCCGTGGAAATCCACAAACTACCATCATGTGAAACAAAGGCACACCATGTAGTACTGTCTGTAAACCCATGTTCTTTTGATTTTTCTCCTTTGTATCTTGTTAATTGTTTTGTTTGCGGATCGTATCTTGTAATGCCCTCTAAAAAAGTTCCTATCCATATTGCCCCGGAAAGATCCTCTGTAATAAAAGTGATCTGGTCGAAATCGTTTCCTTTTTTTACGGGTGGCCTGCTGAGCTTTTCAGGATGAGAAGGATCATAAGTAAGCCTGTCAAATTTCCCGGTTTTTCTGTCCATAATGTGTAAACCATCTCCTTGTGTGCCTACCCAAAAAACGCCTTTGCCATCTTCAAAGATCGCCCTGACCTTATTATTGATCAGGCTGTGAGGATCTTTATCGTTGTGAAGAAAGCGGGTGAATTTTCCTGTTTTCCTGTCAAACTTATTTAAACCTCCCTCTCTTGACGGATCGAATGGGCTACCCGTTCCTACCCATATAATTCCTTCGTGATCTTCGTACAAAGCCCTTACTACATTATAACTAAGACTTGTTGAATCATTGTCGCGATGAGGATAGCAAGTAAAATTTCCCGTTTTTTCATCAAGATTATAAAGACCTTCACTTGTGCCTAACCATATTAAGCCTAAATGATCGACCAGGATCTGGGCTATAAAGCCACCCTTACAAGAACTTCTTAAATCAAAATGATAATGAGTTGCAATATTTGTTCGGGGATCAAATTTATCAACTCCTTTTTCAGTAGGAAACCAGATATTGCCTGATGAATCGACGGCAATACATTCCATGGAACCCGGCTCAATTGAGGTAGGGTCTGTTGGATTGTGGCGATATGTCTTCATGCGGTAACCATCATACCTTGTCAGGCATTGCTGAGTTTGATCAGCAAACCATATGTATCCCCATTTGTCCTGCGTAATGCCATTAATTTTCCCAAGTGTTATTCCACTAGCACCTGTTACAAGGTTAAAGTCTAAAGGCGTTTCCTGAGCGAATACATTCTCTGCGGATATAAGGAGGATCGAAACAAGGCAAATGCGAATGACCAGTGTCATGAAATCATTTGAAGTGAATTTATGATAAAGTTTGTGATTAATAAATGTGCGTCCAACTTCTTAATAGCCGGGATTTTGTTCCAGGTAGGGGTTGACTCCTAATTGCTCGTATGGAATAGGAAACAAAAGATATTTCGAATCGCTTGTATACTCTTTTTCCTCGAACGGTTTAAGAAAGGTTCCAAAGCGGATCATGTCCTGCCTTCGCCAATTCCCCCACCATAATTCTCTTCCTCTTTCATCTAATAAATTTTCAAGGCTCACCGAAGCTAAGGGTAATGCACCTCGCGATGTATCGGTTCGAATAGCATTAACTATGGAAGTTGGTGTAATGCCATAAGCCCCCGCATTCGTTGGTGTACCTCCTCTTAGAATAGCTTCGGCTTTCATCAGTAATACATCGGAAAAACCTAAATACACAAATTCATTGCTCGGAGGATTGCGAAAGGCATCGCTTGGAGGAGGAACAATAGCATCACAGTTTAACCAGTCTGGCGGATATTTTATGGGCCTGATACCCGGCATTTCTATGTTTGGTCCCGGTTCGGTGTTATGTACGTCCGGCGTAAAAATTACAGGAATTGGATTTGCCTGATTTGTGCCAGAACTAGTTAGAGGGGTGTCTACGCATAGATCATACTGTTGGTTAATTAAAAATCCGACGTTGATCCTGCGGCCCGGATTAGGAGGAGAAGTAGAATAATCATACGCAAATCCTCTGCGTTTATCTGTTGAATCAAACTTGTTATAAAAATCCGATAACGTGGAGAAGCCGTTAAAGCCATGTTGCGCATAATTCAAAACCGTTAGCCAAGCGCCAGCTATTGCAAAGCTACCATCAAAGCTACTTGCCTGCGTAAAAATATTTTCGTGGCTATCGGTGCTATTTGTTGGAGAAAAATTATCGAAATAATTCTCACTAAATGTAAATTGACCACTTTCAATAATTGAATCAGCAAATTTGATCACCTTGTTCAAATCAGCCTTGTCAGGAGGTGGAGGATTAACTCTGTTCACATAAACCGCTTTATTTAAATAGCATTTCATCAGCAATGCCATTGCAGCGTATCTATTTGCCCTATCTGCAGGCCCGGGTGGAAGGTCAGCCTCCACGGCGGTCACTTCGTCGATAATGTATTGTAATGCTTCAATTCCCTTTCTAACTCTTGCCGGTTGTACGGTATTCTCGCCCGGATCCCGGTAAGGTACCTGGTCGTACATATCGAACAACCAATACATGGCCCATGCCCGTAGAAACCTTGCTTCAGCTTGTTGTCTGGCGGTAGGCTTATATTGAAGCATGTCTGTTGCGGCATAAACAACGCCGCTCAGGCTCTTAAAACAATCGTGTATAACAGAATTATTGGGATCATATTTTTGCTGATGAAGCACCCGCCATATTCCATTGTCATCCCAATTATTTCCGCGCGTCGGTGCTATCGCTTCATCTGTCGTAAGTTCGGAGAGTGCAAATACTTCAAGAAAGCTGGTGAAAGTCCATTCCA
>DASQJI010000774.1:0-7968 GCA_035631175.1 Parafilimonas sp. | reverse complement strand
GGCGTTCCTCACGAAGTATTCAATATAAGCGACACAGAACCGGTTGTCGCGTTTGTCGCGCGTTCGTCCGCCGACGAATGGGATCAAATCATACCTTATGACAGGAATTCCGGAATTTAAATGAAACGTGATCATATTAATCGTTTTCACGACGTCCCTCTTATAACTGTACCATTTTAGTTATTATATGCGCATATTGATACGGCATTCCTGCTGGCAACATGGTAGCTCAACAATGGGGTCCACAATCATAAATTCTTCCCGATTTTTTGTTGTCATTCATTGTTCGTGATTTTTTGTAGTTTGGGCGCGAAATCATCCAATGCTTATGTGCAATGCCGTGCCTTTACCGTTTCAGTTGTCATTTCTGTAAATTCTTTGTGACACCGCGTTGTTGTTTCTTATGAAAAAAGTTTGACAACAACAGCCGCCGTTTTAAGATGCGGCCGCGGCAATAAAACGTGTGCATTTGATCAATTTCAATTTTGATCAACTTTCATCTGTGATTCAAAACTTCAACTTTTATGAAACAAAAAAACTACTTAACCAGTCTCATTGTACTGGCTTTCGTCTGTGATCAAACAGTGCTTGCGCAAACAAACGTTTTTCCTTCAACCGGCCCGGCCGGCATTGGCACTACCACGCCGAATGTTTCATCGCTTTTGGATATTGTGTCAACGTCAAAAGGCGTTCTTATTCCCCGCATGACGAAAAACCAACGAGACCTCATCGGCTCACCTGCCATAGGCTTGCTGATATATCAAACAAACAGTACCCCCGGATTTTATTATTATGACGGGGCATCGTGGACTGCAGTCTCGCCTGCGGCTGCAAACCGGTCGCTTTCTAACCTCACTGCTCCTACTGCGATCAATAAGAATCTACTGCCCGGAACCACAAACTCTATTGATGTAGGATCATCGGCAAATAGCTGGCGGAATGTTTTTGCGAAGAGTTTCAATCTCGATAACAATACGGCGTTTTTTGCTCCCGGCAATAATAACTTGTTTGCAGGCGGAGGTAATTCTTTGGTAACAGGTTTTTCAAACACCGGATTTGGCGTTAATGCCTTGCCTTTTCTTACTTCGGGACTTGAAAACACTGCCGTAGGTCTAAACACATTGTTCAATGATACCTCCGGCTCATCGAACACAGCAATCGGTTCACTTAGCATGCAAAGCAATACGATTGGTGGTTTCAATACCGCAGTCGGCGTGCAGGCATTGGTTAGCAATACCAGCGGGTCTTATAATGTTGCTGTCGGAGTTCCATCGATGTATTCTAATACGACCGGTTCAGCAAATACCGCAGTCGGTTTAGAAACGATGTTTACAAACACTACAGGTTACAGCAATGTCGCGGTGGGTGCGTATGCTCTTTTCAGTAACACACAAGGGCACAACCTCGTCGCTGTTGGCGACTCCGCGTTATACCACCAGTCGCTTAGCTCTATCAATGCATATTATAACACGGCAGTGGGGTCAAAAGCATTGTACGCGAACACGTCAGGTTATGAAAATACGGCGCTGGGATCATCGTCACTATTGTCCAATACCACAGGAAAATTTAATACTGCTCTCGGAGGATTTGCATTACAGGCAAACACAACTGGCGACGAAAATACAGCCGTAGGACTGGGTGCAATGAATGTAAACACAACCGGTTCTTTCAACACCGCAACAGGCGGAGACGCCATGACATTGAATAACACCGGTTCATTTAACAGCGCATACGGGAGCGGTGCCTTGCATTATAATACGACAGGTGCAGGCAATACCTCGCTGGGTTTTAATTCAAACTATTTTAATTCGACAGGATACAGCAATGTGAGTGTGGGCACGAAGGCTCTTTTTAATAACACGGTTGGACATAACCTCGTTGCGGTTGGAGATTCTGCGTTGTACCAATCTTCTTCAAGTCAGCTCAATACTGCAATAGGTTCAAAAACCCTGTACTCGAATACGGCGGGCTCGTCAAACACCGCCGTCGGATCATCATCGTTATATTCAAACACAACCGGAACTTCAAACGTTGCGGTAGGAAATGCAGCCCTGGCAAGCGCGCAGCAAAATAGTTATAATGTGGGCGTGGGTGATTCAGTACTGTATAAATATAATGATAGTGGTTTCCCCGATTATATGGTCGCTGTTGGAAAAGATGCGTTGTTCAACAACACCACGGGCTATTTAAATACGGCGGTAGGAGGATACGCTTTAAAAACGAATAAGTTTGGGTATCAAAACTCCGCACTCGGAACATTCGCCGACGTGAATTCAAACTCACTGTTCAATGCCACCGCAATTGGTTACAATGCGATCGCTACTGCAAGTAACCAGGTAATGCTTGGAAACACTTCTGTTACCTCCGTGATCGCCGGCGGTAGCGTAGTAATTGTTTCAGATAAACGTTTCAAAAAAAATATCAAAGAAAATGTGCCGGGCCTTGAGTTTATAAAGTTGTTGCAGCCTGTAACGTACAACTATGATGTGCATGCGCTGAACGCACATATTTCAGGCGATGCAACGCGCGGCCGTGATGCATCTTCTACCAGGAACCAGGGAAATCCGGATGAAGAAGCGATCAACAGGAAGGAAAAGAAATCCTACACCGGTTTTATCGCGCAGGACGTGGAAGCGGCGGCGAATAAACTGCATTATGATTTTAGCGGCGTATATAAACCCGCAAACGATAAAGACGCTTATGGACTAAGCTACTCTGATTTTGTGGTGCCATTGGTCAAAGCGGTGCAGCAACTTTCTGATGAAAATGATACGCTCAAAAAAGAACTGAACGATATAAAAATGATGATCGCAAACATGCAGAATTCAACGACCGCAGGTTCTTCATCGCAACAGACATCAGTGCAGGTTGTGGAACTTAGTATGTTGGCAAAACTCGAACAAAATGTTCCGAATCCCTTCAAGAGCAGTACTACGATCAACTATTTCTTACCCATAAATAAGGGCAATGCGTTTATAAATTTCTACTCATCTGCAGGCGCGCTGCTAAAGTCGCAAAAGCTGGATGCCGAAGGCAAAGGATTAATTGAATTGAAAACGGATGCATTACCATCGGGCACATATCAATATTCATTAATTGTTGATGGAAAGATCGTTGATACGAAGAAAATGGTCATGGCAAAATAATTAAGAATGACGTGTGAACCGGGCTGACGGTCCTGAAACGACTTGCGTCCAGGAATTATTTCGAGCTGAATCAAGGTAAAATTGGTTTTAGCGGTAAACCTGCTGCTTACCCAGTACCGCAGGTTACCGGCAATATCCGAACGTTACTCATTTGCCGTCTGTTAAAAGGTCACGTTTGCATAGTTTACGCGCTGTGCGTATTCAATAATTTAATGAGTAACTTTAAATAGATCATTGCGACCGGTACGCTATGGCTGCTGTAAAAAAATACTTGCTCTTCGTCTTTCTCGTTGCTTCCGTTGAAGTCTCATATGGGCAACCTGCTGCGGCGCTCACAATTCAGTTAAGCCGTAAGGACCTGGATAGCGTCCGCCATTTGCTCTTAATTGAAAAAAGAGATTCTGCGAGGGTTGATCTGTTAAACACACTCGCGCGCGGATCCAATCACATAGGCAACATAGATTCGATGGCTTTTTATGCAAACCAGGCGCTGCGTCTCGCAAAAAAGATCAATTATGTAAATGGTCAAAGTGAAGCATTAAATTATCTAACGCGGTTTTTATGGCGCATTGGCAATTACCCCGAGGCGCTGCAGACCGCATTAAAGAGTCTTCATCTCGCAACGTTGACGAGGGATACGGTCGCGGTTTTTAATGCGTTGAGGAGCGTTTCATTAACCTACGATGAAATGAAAGATTACCGGATGGTGCTGGTTTATGCAGCGCGAACCCGGGAACTTGTTCATTCGGGTTATCAACTTTTTAAAGGCAAATCTAACCAGGCGTTTCACAGCCAGGCCGGGTACCTGACCCTGATGGGGGATGCCTTTGAGGGATTGAATCAAATGGATTCTGCACTTTATTACAGGCGGTTGGCTTACCAGGCCGCTTCATTTTTGAACGTCGACCAGATCATCGCGCTCACTTCGGAAGCCCTTGGAAGAAATTTTTTGAAGACAAACCGTTATGACAGCGCCTATTTTTTTTATCGCATTTGTATCGCGCATGCTCAAAAAACAAAACTCCGGTATGATCTCGCCGCGTCCTCGCAATTAGGACTCGCGCGCATGTTTGAACGCAGCAACCGGCTTGATTCGGCTTTATTCTATGCAAAGCTTTCTTTAAAAACTTTTCAGCGAATGAGCTTTATTCCGGAACAACTGGACGCGGCTACTTTTTTAAACCAGTTATATGCAAAACTGCATCGCTTCGACAGTGCATATGCATATCAGCAAATAACGATCGCTCTAAATGATAGCTTGTATGGAAAGGAAAAAATAAAGGCTGCCGACAGCATTAAATATGATGAAGTACTGCGTGAGGAGCAAGTGCAGCAGGAAAAACTCAGGCAACAAATAAAAGAAGCAAATCTTCAAAAGCAATTACAGCAGGTGCAGGCAGAGAAACAATCACTGGTTAAGAATATTCTGCTGATAAGCATTGCGATTATAATTGTCTTTGCGGTTGTGCTACTCCGCAACATTATGCTCAAGAGAAGAAATGAAAAGATCGAAAGCGAAAAAAAACAAGCAGACCTGCGGCAACAAAAAGGAGAAGTGGAAATGCAGGCTTTGCGCGCGCAGATGAATCCTCATTTTATTTTCAATTCTCTTAATTCCATCAATCGGTTTATTCTTAAAAGGCAGAGCGGCGAAGCATCTGAATATCTGACGAAATTTTCACGGTTGATAAGAATGATATTGAACAGCTCGGCAAGTGCTTCCGTAACAGTTGCTGAAGATCTTGAAGCGTTGAAATTGTACCTCGAACTTGAAAGACTTCGTTGCGACGACAAATTTAGTTTTGAAATAGAATGTGAACCGGACATGGATATTGACTACATACAAATACCCCCCATGTTGCTTCAGCCTTTCGTTGAAAATGCGATATGGCATGGGCTGATGAACAAAGAAAGTGAAGGCCATTTATGGATAAACATTGACCAGGAAGATTCAGCGCTCATTTGCACGATCACCGATGATGGCATCGGAAGAAAAAGAGCAGCGGAATTGAATGGCGGATCCGTGAAACATAAATCGATGGGCATGAAGATCACAGAGAGCAGGATCCAGATGATGCAAAAAATGAATGGAGATGGCAAATCAGTTGAGATAACAGATCTCGTGGATGCCGATGGAAATGCGGCGGGGACCGAAGTGATGTTGAGGATACCAGTCGAGTGAAAATTCACAGGCAGATCATCGGCGGCAGACTACTCGCTCGTTTTCGCAGGTTACTTTGTTGCATCGCGTCTTACTCACCGGCTTTTTGTCAAGTTTCAATTTGTTGGTACTTTGTATTTGGCTTTTCGGTTAAAACTGTGCGCTATATTTTAAAAGTCGTTTGCCATGTTTAGAAAGCTACGCGGAGTTTTATTGGCAACAGCATTTCTACTGTATTCTAATATTCTATTCGCACAAAAAACAATTACCGGCAGAATCACAAGTTCAAACGACCAGCCCGTTGTGGGTGCAACGATCACGGTAAAAGGGACTAACGTTGCTACACTTGCGGATACTTCAGGAAACTTTTCCGTTTTTATTCCTGCCGGCAGTAATATTCTAACAATTTCTTCTTTGGGGTATGCCACCCGCGAGGTGAAAATTGATAATCGTAATATGGTTTCGGTTTCTTTAGAAATTGCGATCGCTGATTTAGACGAAGTGGTCGTTACTGGCTATGTGGCTGAAAAGAAAAAGGAAATTACCGGAGCAGTATCGGTGGTGAATGTGAAGGACATGAAGCAGATGCCGGTAGGAACAGGCGAGGAAGCCTTGCAAGGACGCGCATCCGGTGTTACGATTATCAGTTCAGGACAACCTGGTGGAGCGAGCGAGATCCGCATACGTGGTCTTACCACATTTGGCAACAACCAACCACTTATTATTGTTGATGGGATAAGAGGCGACCTGCACGATATTAATATTCAAGATATCGAATCGATACAGGTGCTTAAAGATGCGGCCGCCTCTATCTACGGGGTAGCCGGCGCAAATGGAGTTATTATCGTTACCTCGAGAAAAGGATCCGGAAAACCTAAGGTAAGTTTCGACGCCTACTATGGGGTAACGACGCCAGGCCAGGGATACGAGATGGCGAACACACAGCAGCATGCAAATGCAATATGGCAACAACAGCGTAACTCAGGTATTGCTAATCCAAGTAGTAAGCAATATGGTGACGGGGTAAATCCCGTGATCCCCGATTACATACAAACGCTTGCCTGGCTAAATTCCGATAGCGAATTAGTGAATTATGGCTATACACTCTGCAATTGCTCGCGTGATTCTGTGGTTAACCCAATGTTCTATGATATCAATACTGCGCAAATTACAAGGGCAAGCAAGACCGGCACAAATTGGTACGATGTTATCACGAGAAATGCTCCCACGCAAAGCTATAATTTGTCGGTAAGCTCAGGTTCAGAGAAAAATTCGTACTTCTTTTCTGTGAATTACCTGGACCAGGAAGGTATCGCGGATTTTCAGTATTTGAAACGATATTCTATAAGGGCGAATACACAATTCAATATTAAGAATGTAGTTCGGGTGGGGGAGAATGCGTACATCTACTACAAACAAAATCCAACATACTTTAACCAGAGTGAGGGAAGTCCTTTTCTTACCGCCTTTGTCGAATCTGCCATCATCCCGGTGTATGATATAATGGGCAATTTTGCCGGAACGAAGTCGCAGGACCTTGGGCACGCAAGCAATCCGTACGCAGATATCTATCGTACTAAAGACAACCGCACGCAGGACTGGGTTCTGACCGGGAATTTGTATGGAGAAGTTGACTTTCTGAAGCATTTTACAGCACGCACCAGCTTCGGTGGTATAACCGATAATAGCTACTATTACAACTTTGGCTATGTAGGCTATGAGAACGCCGAAGGAAATACGGGTGACAATTCATTTGATGAAGGAGCAGCTTATAACACAAGCTGGACCTTCACTAACACATTAACTTATACCAATGTCTTCGGCAACGACCACAGTGTTAGGGTGCTTGTAGGTACCGAAGCCGTAGACAATTATTACAGGTACCAGCATAGCACCCGCAGTGTCTATTTTTCAGAAGATCCTGATTACTGGACTGTCAATAGCGGCACAGGAACGCAATCCAACGAGGGCGGGGCCAGTGAGACGACCATCTGGTCTTACATCGGCAAACTGGAATACGGTTATCGTGGAAAGTACCTGCTCAATGGCAGCTTACGGAGAGACGGCGCATCAGTTTTTGCACCCGACCGGAGGTTCGGATGGTTCCCGGGCGTTTCCGGAGCATGGCGGCTTTCCCAGGAAAACTTCTTCAGAAACATAAGTTTCATTGATGAGCTAAAGATCCGGTATAGCTGGGGTAAATTAGGTACGTTCGGGGACGTGGCGCCAACAAATTCGTTCAATCTGTATTCTTCGAGGCTGGGTAAATCAGCTTACGATATCTACGGAAACAGTACCAGGCCATATGCAGGTTTTTACAAGAGCTACATAGGAAATCCTCCGACGACATGGGAAGGCGATATTATTTCAAATGTTGGGTTAGACGCCACGCTTTTCAAGAAAAAACTCGACTTCACTATCGAATGGTATAAAAAGAAAGTTACCGGCCTGTTGTTCCCGGCAGAGGGCGTTACATGGGACAGGATCTTCACCGGTGACGCTGATCTTCCTTATGTGAACATTGCAAGCAATGATAACACAGGTCTTGACTTTAATGCCACTTATCATGGTACGGTAAGCAATAATTTCCATTTTGACATTACCGGCATTTTCACGTCTTATCATAACAAAATTGTTGACATACCAGCTAGTATTTATTTT
>DASQJI010000773.1:0-3628 GCA_035631175.1 Parafilimonas sp. | reverse complement strand
ACGGGAGCAGCCTGCATTTCAAGCTGCAGGCTGATCGCTGCTTTTACAGCTTCGATGGTGCTGGCAAAGCTGCACAATGCACCGTCACCTTTAATATCCAGTATCCGGCCGTTATGAGCGGATGTTTCTTCACCGATCTTTTGCAGGAACTTGTTTCTTAGCTCTAACGCCATCGCCTCATCTTCTTGCATGAAAGAAGTATAACCGGCAATATCTGCAAACATAATAGCTGTGAGTTGTCGCGACGAAGACATGGAATTGTACGAGCCGAAAGATAAATAAAAAAAGCTCAGGCTTACCTCGTGAAAAAGTGTTGTTTTAAAGTGGGGAGCCGCTAGTAATTATATCACAACTATTAAGTTTCCGCCCAATGGCCGCGAATGATCCAAACATCAGGAAGTTTTCCACCTAACATTTGTGTTGCCAATTAAATCTTCACTTCAATCAAGGTGGTATAAAAAGATCAATTTTGCTCCTTCCGATATTTCAGCTGGCCGCGAGATATCGTATCGGAACATCTGATCCGAATTATTGGAAAATTCTAAAAAGCTTTTTCCAAACTTTCGTGTAAACAAAAAAAATTCTATATTAAAAGCGCAGAAATGACTGCACTGATTATTTAATGCATTAAAATGACGTAGTTTATCTTCGGACGAGTCGAACCACATAAAGAGCATGGTTTAAAAAATCTAAAAACACTAAACGATGAAAAAGTTTTTTGGTCCGCTTTTTTTCTGCTTGTTTTCAATTCCCCTTGTAATGAACGCGCAAACAAATGCAAGGCAAAAGGATACAGTCGCCACGGCAAACCCGTCTTATGATAAAGCCGGAGGCTTCAAGCGTTTATTCCTCGGCCAGCATTACAGGAAGGAGTGGGCGACGCCCGTTCGAATGAAAATTCTAAATCTCGATTCAGCCGGAGGCGGTTTAACTGCGATCAAAGCGGGTGGCGGCCACCAAACAAAGTCTCTTCGCTTTCATGGAGAAGATGGGAAAGAATATGTACTGCGTTCGGTGAACAAAGATCCAACGAAAGCCCTGCCACCGCAATTTGTCGGAACATTTGCTGCAGACATCGTGCAAGATCAGATATCGTCGTCCAACCCATATGCCGCTCTTGCCGTCGCATCACTTGCCCAAACCGCCGGCATTTATCATTCAACTCCACAGATCGTTTTTGTGCCCCCCTCGCCAAGACTGGATACGTTCATTAATGATTTTGCAAATACGGTTTGCTTGTTTGAAGAAAGACCGACCGATAACGAGCAAGGCGATCGCGAGTTCGGTAATTCAAAAAACATTATCAATTCCGAAAAACTTTCAGAAAAATTATATAGCGACAATAACGCTCATGTGGATCAAAGATCTTTTTTGAAAGCGAGGTTGTTTGATCTATGGATCGGCGATTGGGACCGGCACCAGGACCAGTGGGTTTGGGCTGAATTTAATGAAGGCGGCAAAACAATTTACAAACCGATCCCAAGAGACCGGGACCAGGCCTTTGCTAAACTCGATGGCATATTACCCTCGCTGGCATCAAAACCATGGGCAATACGTGTAACAAAGAATTTTGACGATAGAGTTCGTGATGTGCCGGGACTGGCGATGAGTGCTACTGTCATGGACCATTTTTTCCTAAATGAGCTCACGCTCGCGGATTGGCTTGCTGTCGCAGGTGAGCTCAAGCAAAGTTTAACCGACGAAAAGATCGAAGAAGCATTCACCTTTTTGCCATCGAACATTTATGCGCTGCACGGCAAAGAAGTGATTGAAAAATTGAAGAGGCGTCGCGACGAGCTGGATGAAACTGCCCGGGACTACTACGAATTTCTCGCAAAAACCGTGTCGATTGGCGGCACGATGCTAAAAGAAATTTTCGATGTGACGCGGATGAATGGCGATTCAACAAATGTTGTGATACATAAGGCAGATAAAAAAGGAGGGGAGACTGGTGTTATCTACCATCGAACTTTTTTGAACAATGAAACAAAAGAGATAAGACTGTATGGATTTGGCGGCGACGACAAGTTTAATATTACCGGCGATGATGGCGGAGGCATTTTGATAAGAATCATCAGCGGTAACGGCAACGACAGCGTGATCGATAATTCGAAAGCGAATGGTGGTAAAACAAAATTGTACGATAAGAATGAAACTACTTTTAGTTCCGGTGAAGTAAAAAGGTATATCACGCAGGATACTTTGAAAACGGAATTCACGCCTCTGTCGTTTAAATATAATTGGTTTGCCCCCAAAATATCTATCGGTTATAATCCGGACGACGGTGTTTATCTCGGCGGCGGGATAATCATGAAGAAGCAACAGTTTGGTAAAGCTCCGTGGGGAAGCATGCAGTCGATCTGGGGAAATTATGCGTTTGCAACCGGGGCTTATAATTTCTGGTATGAAGGAATTTTCAGGGAGGCAGTTGGCAAATGGGATCTGCACCTCGATGCAAAGATCAACGCTCCGAATTATGTATTGAATTACTATGGCCAGGGCAATGAGACAGTGAAAATAGATTCGCTGCATGATTATTACCGGGTCAGAATAAACCAGTGGATCGTTGCGCCATCGCTTCAGCGCCAATTTGGTGAGCACAACACGTTCGGTTTCGGTTTGGATTATGAATCGATCAAAGTGGAAAGGTCAGATAACAGGTATGTTACTGATTCAGCGTATCGGAAAGATTCGTCGATTTTTGACAGGAGATCTTTTGGAAGTGCAATGATGAATTACCAGTTCAACACAACAGATAATCCCTTGTATCCACGAAGAGGTGTCAAATTTAATGCGGCTGCTGAATTCATACAAAACGTGGACGAGACAGACAGGAATTTTGGACGCTTGTCATCCGATTTTTCTTTCTTTCTTTCGGCCGGATCTTTAACTGCCGCATTTCGGTTTGGAGGAGCAACGAATCTTGGAGATAAGTACGAGTTCTACCAGGCGAATACCTTAGGTGGTACCACGAATCTTCGCGGATATGGACGCACGAGGTTCGCAGGCAAGAGCAGTTTTTATCAAAACACCGAGCTTCGTTTTAAGCTGCAGAACCTGCAAGGCTATTTCTTCCGCGGCAACTGGGGCTTGCTTGGGTTTGTCGACAATGGCCGTGTTTGGATACCGGAAGAAGCTTCCGATACATGGCATTTTGGATACGGCGGTGGCATTTGGTTCCTGCCGTACAACAAACTTGCATTTGCAGCCACATATGGTGCTTCGAAAGAAGACAGCTTCATATATCTGAAGGCTGACTTCCTGTTTTAGGATCGTTCACACGACGTTTGAACTGCGAACAAACTTGATTGGCACGGACGACGTGTATTAAAACAATTTTTAATTGGCTAATTACCGCATAAACAAATACCCCACTTACCCGATAAACTCATTAACTAACGTGTTGTGTTATTAATTTTCAGAGTGTGCGGCTCATTCGCTTAGTGTGTCTTCGAGTCTTAGTGGTTTAAAAAGTGAGGAACCACGAAGACGCCAAGGCACCAAGTTTCACAAAGTCTGACCTTTTCCCCTGGACACGCTCTCTGATTATTAATAGCACAAGGCGTTAATTAACTAATTAACTGATACCCCAATTAACCAATAACCCATTAAACTTATTAACTATTCA
>DASQJI010000772.1:0-1730 GCA_035631175.1 Parafilimonas sp. | reverse complement strand
ATGAAACTTCAACCCATCAACCCAACATTTGTGGAAGAAAGAGATGCTATATTGAAAGCCGACACATTGTTATATAACGGTCAGCACAGTTGCAAGATCTGGGCAGCGTTTGCGAAACGCGGTTTAGGTTATTCAGCCGTTTCAGGAACGAATGGTTTAGGTGACGAAACTGAATCTTTCGATGTGCCATTCAGTTGTGACCCGACACAAAAGAGATTTCATATCGTAAAAACCGGGCCGGGAAAAATTCAGAACAATTCTCTCGTGAATTATATGATCACGGTTACAAACTTGTACCCGCAAACGTTGAGAAACCTCGTCGTAAAAGATACGCTCGCATCATCGCTCACGCTCATGAAAGCTACAGGCAAGCCTGCGGTTAGTGGGCGGATCCTCACCTGGACGTTGAACTTAAAGGCAAACGAAACGAAAACGTTTACCATAAGCGCGAACCTGAATAGTTCATCAGCATCAACCGCACTGTTCGGCGACGACCAGGAAGCGGGTGCAGGAAACTGGACTGCAGATGTAAGTGCAACTGCAAACTGGACTTACACAACTGACGCCTCGCAGGCATACAGCGGTTCTCATTTCTGGTTTGTTACAGATTATGATATCGGAGGTTCCAACACATCGCTGCAAACTACCAACGCGATAAATATTCCTGCGGGAGCTGAACTTGTTTTTATTCATAAGTACGCGGCCGAAGATGCGTATGATGGAGGCGTGGTTGAAATTTCAGAGAACGGTACAACATGGACTTATCTGCCGCCTACAAAATTTGTAAGAGGAGGTTATTCCGGCATTATTCCAACGGCTAACAATGCATACATTGGAACCGCTGACAAGGCCGCTTTTACGGGCGTGTCTGACGGATATATTGTTTCGATCGCATCGCTGAGCGATTATGCCGGGAAAAATATTTATATACGATTCAGAATGGTTTCTGATGTTACGGGTGGCAGTATCGAAAATGGCGGATGGTGGCTGGATGACGTTTATATCTTGCTCAATCGCACAGAATTGGTGAATACAGCAACCGGCATAACAAGCAGCAAGGATCGCATTATGCCAAATGAAGGCTCGAATGCTTACTCATCGACAAGTGGTTTTATCATGGGCTCGTTGGCAATTGCGCAGAACAATATTTTATCAGCAAGCTCAAACGAAAAGCAGGTGGATCTGAAATGGCATTCAACAATTGCGATGACCGACCCGGTATTCGACATCGAAAGAAAAGCGGCGAGTGAATCTTCTTTCCGGAAAATAGGAGCGTTAGAGCTGAAAGGTGATTTCGCCCGCAATTATTCTTTTACGTACACTGACCAAAATGCAATTGGCGGTAAGGCCGAGTATCGCATCAAAGTTGCGAGTAGCGCTACGAATGCAGTTGCATACACAAACATTGCATTGGCACAGGTTGGCGATCGTTTCAATGCCAGGCTGTATCCGAATCCCGCGAAGAACATGGTGAACGTTTCTGTCAATAATCCAGCGGCGAGCGCCGTGTATATTAATTTGTTTGACCTGAAAGGAAAAAAGGTCGCAAGCTTTAACGCAGGAAAAATAACGAAGCAAATAATTTCTTTGCCGTTGCAACAACTTGCAGCAGGAACTTACTGGCTGGAAGTAAAAACACCCGATGAATCGACAACGCTGCAATTGATCGTTCAGCAATAGGCAGCTATATAACCTTCAAGGGCGAATAGGAATTCTATTCGCCCTTTTTT
>DASQJI010000771.1:0-3559 GCA_035631175.1 Parafilimonas sp. | reverse complement strand
GATCGCGTTGAATACCATCATGGCAGAAACGCTGAAGACATTTAAGAAAGATGTGGACGCGCTTATTGACAAGGGCGATAAAAAGGAAATTGCTATCATGCATGTGATACAGAAGTACATCACAGAAAGCAAGAAGATCCTGTTTGAAGGCGACAACTACAGCGAAGAATGGCATCACGAAGCAGAACGTCGCGGCTTACCTAATGTACGTACTACGCCACTCGCTCTTGATGCAATGGTAACTGATAAAGGGAAGCACCTATTTGAAAGTAACAAAGTGTATACTCATTCTGAACTGGAAGCACGTCATGAAATAGAACTTGAAAAATATATTAAGAAAGTTCAGATAGAAGCAAGGGTGATGGGAGACCTGGCGATCAATCATATTCTTCCGGCAGCGCTCGAATATCAAAATGTGCTGGTGACGAATATTCGCGGATTAAAGGAGGCCGGTTTGCCGGAAAGTTCTTATTGCAGCCAAACGAAGATCCTGCAGCAAATTTCTGAACATGTACAGGCGGTTTACACGAACGTAAATGAAATGGTGAAACAAAGGAAGGTGGCAAACAATATGACAGATACAAGAACCAAGGCCATCGCATATTGTACGCAGGTTAAGGAAGCGTATTTTGACGAGATCCGCTACCACGCAGATAAGCTGGAAACATTGGTGAACGATGAGAAATGGACGTTGCCGAAATACCGTGAACTTTTATTTTTAAGATAGCAAGCAATCGGAGACACGTTTAAGCCGCTTTCTTTTATAGGAGCGGCTTTTTTGCCTGCAACACCTAAAGGGGAGTAACTTCACAGCGCGTTTCGAATGAGTGCTTCCATGCAGGAAAGCGTCTTAATATTAGTTCGAACTTTTTATTTTATTTTATGAATAACAAGATCGCAATCATTGGCGGCGGAAATTTAGGAACCGCGATCGCTGAGGGACTCATCAGCAGCAGGTTTGCCAAACCGCAGCATATCATCATTACAAAGCGGAACATCGCAACGCTTCGTTCGCTCGAAGAAAGAGGCGTTATGATCAGCAACAACAATGTTGAAGCAATAAAGTATGCAAAGTGGATCATCCTTGCGGTGAAGCCATTCCAGGTAAAGGATATTCTTGAGCAACTGAAGCCGCACTTGAATCCCTTACAGCACCAACTGATCAGCGTGATGACCGGAGTGTGGATCAAGGACCTGCAGGAGATCCTCGGTCACGATTTCACTTTATTTCGTGCGATGCCGAACACGGCCATTGCGATCCAACAAAGCATCACGTGCATTTGCAAACACGGGGCCAATGATGAACAGGTGCAGTTTGTTGCCGACCTGTTCAGTCAATTAGGCAAGGTCGTTTTTATCGAGGAGAAATTGATGGATGCCGCAACGGTGCTTGGTGCTTGCGGCACCGCCTACGCTATGCGTTACATACGTGCGAACATACAGGGCGGAATTGAAATTGGCTTTGATGCTGCAACCGCTTCGCTCATCGCCGCGCAAACAGTAAAGGGCGCAGCCGATCTGCTGCTAACAAAACATACACATCCGGAACAGGAAATCGACAAGGTAACAACCCCAAAAGGTTGCACTATCGCCGGCCTCAACGAAATGGAGCACCAGGGATTCAGCTCTTCGCTGATCAAAGGCGTGGTTACAAGCTATAATAAGATCGTGAACGATATGTGAGTTTGAAAGCAACGCTTCGCCAGCTTTGAATGTCCTCTGCCTATGCGCCGCCCTCTAACAATAGCCATTTGTCTCTTACTCTTTGCGGACTGTAAAAAAGACCAAGTGAATAGTGTGAATGTGAGAATCGCGAATTCTATGGGGTTTAGCGTAGACAGTGCTTTCCTGGTTTATGATGAAAGCGGTTTCAACTATCGTGCGATCGCTGCTGGCGATACAACAGGGTACCATCTTTATGAAAGCCTGATCGATGATCCGGCAGTCTATTTCTTCAAAAATGGCGATCAATTTTTGGCGGGTCCTATCTTGGCTCCGCCCCTATCTGCTCCTACCCACCTGGCCAATGGAAAATATATTGTGAGAATATTTGTAGACTCCAGCTTTCTCACAGGCTACAATGTTGAATTCATCAAGGAATGACACCCTAAGTTTCCTCTTACTTCTTACTTCTCATTTCTCATTTCCTCCCTTTCCCTCACGACTTCATCCTCTCTTTAATAAACGCAATCGCCTTCGCGTGTGAATCCGCTGTAGCATCTTTGTCAAAATGCGGATTGCTCGGATTCGCAAACGCATGATCAGCGTCGTACTGATACACGTCCAATTTTTTTCCGGCTTCTTTCATGTGTACTTTGAATTCGTCGACAATCTTTGGAGTAATATATCCATCTTTATTTCCGAAGAAACCTATCACATCGCAATGCAATGTTTTCAATTTGTTTACGTCTGCTTCCGGCATGCCGTAATACATTACGCATCCTGCCACCTGGTTCCCACCCAATAATGCCGTTTGTAAACTCCAGCCGCCACCGAAACACCAGCCGATAGTAAAAACTTTTGCCTTATTCCCAACATAGCCATAAGCTCCTTTGATGATATTTACTGCCCTGTCTGTTTTCACGCTTTGCACCATTTTGCTGGCTTCATCCGGAGTTGTTGCAACTTTTTTGTCGTAGAGATCGATCGCAATAACATTCACACCAAGCTCATTCCCTAACTTTTCACTTTCCTGCTTGATGTAGTCATTCAATCCCCACCATTCGTGGATCACAAAAAGATAATAATCTGTCGGCTTTGATGCTTTTACCATCCAGCCATGCGCATCTGTGCCGTCTGCGGCTTTAAATGTTATATCCTGCCCGTTGGCGCTGTGATAAACAAACGGCAGCGGCGCCTCGTGGCTGATGACGAATGAAACATCAGTCGCAAACAAGGCAAATTTTTCTGTGGCGACTTTTGTGCAGCATGAAGGCATCGATGACTGTGCAAATGATCCGGCATAGGTTAGAATCAACACAGAGAATAATACAAGCTTTTTCATGTGATTGATTTTTTGTTGTTATAGAAATGTCGTAAATATAAAAATGATTTTGATTATTCGGGCGAATCAAGAATGTGAACCACATAGGTACACAGAAACATAGAAATTTCACATAGTCTATGTGTGTGCCTATTGTGCTCTATGTCCTATGTGGCTCAAAATATCAGCTTCAATCAACTTCCGCCTTCACAAACCAGCTCTACAAAAAAAGAAAGTGAGAGAAGAAATGCGAAACCCATTGTGAAACTTAGTGCCTGAGGCCCTTGGTGGTTTTTGATCTTTCGAAACGCTAAGGCTTTACTACACGGAGACGAACTGCAGCATACTTTTTGAGTTTCTACGCTCACTCATTCAAAACAAATTGCTGATGCCTCTCCGGAACATAAACTTCCCTCAATCCTTTCTGCATCAACTTTTCCCGAAAATCCTGCTGCACGTCATATTCTCCATGCACGATAAATGTCTTTTTCACATGATTTACTTTTTGGCAATCCAGAAAATGCAGCAGGTCTTTATAATCGCCATGCGCACTCATACTTCTCATAACGCCAACCC
>DASQJI010000770.1:0-15956 GCA_035631175.1 Parafilimonas sp. | reverse complement strand
ATGGAATATTTATTACCCGAATTATACAGTGAATTATTACTGCTGCTTACAGCAACCAAATAGACGGCGTTATTTTTTGATAAAAAATCATGAATGAAAAAACCTGCCTCGCCAGATACTAGATCGTTCAGCAACTCCGTTCCTGCAGCCGTTCCATCAGACTTATATAACTCACGACCATGAACCCTTTCATAAGCGTTGAAAAGCACGTCTTTTCCTAAACCGGCCATACCGCCATAAGCGGTGAAGAAATTAAATCCGGCGTCAGACGTTGACGTGGAAACTGTATTGATGTCTTTTACCGGATGCGTGTTGAAAGGGGTACCACCGGTTATAAACAGCTCATCTCCCTTTTGCTCATCGGCAGCGGCAAATATCAATTTTCCATTGAACGCCGTTAGATAAGAGGGATAAGAACCGGGTGCTCCTTTAAAAATATCGCTTACCGGCGTTGCCAATGTTCCAAAAGAAGTTTCATGAGTTGTCCATAATTCGGCCCCCAAAAATTTATCATATTTTACAAAATAAAAAGTGCCGCTTCCGTTACATAAATTCTTTATTGTTTCTCCGGTCAGAAATTTATTTACAAGCTGTGTTGATGCTTGCGTTCCTTTTGAGCTCCACAATTCATCATGAATGCCGCCGGTATAATTGGTTACCTTAAAATACAGTGTATTATTTACCACCTGCATTTCAAGAGGCACGATAAAAGCAGTATCACCAACAGGCGCAAAATCTTTAATCTTAATAAGCCCTGACGGATTGAATGCATCATATCTATACAGCCCGTTTCCATGGGATGCTTTCTCACCTGGCATGTATAAAACATTATTCAAAATTGGAAAAGTCGTTTCCAATTTATCCGCGTTTATTATTACATCATGATTACCCGGTGCAGGTGTGGTACCTGCATCAGTTCCGTCTGATACCCAAAGCTTGCGACCAGTTCCATCATTGGCAGAGAAGTAAAGTTTATTGTTGTAGTTTGTAAATTGTGCGGGTATATCATCATAATAAGGGAAAGAAGCTATACTATAGGTGCCTGTTTCGGTGCCGTCGCTTCTCCAAACATCCCAGCCATCGGTTCCGTTAGCGTTGTAGT
This sequence comes from Parafilimonas sp., assembly GCA_035631175.1. Classification (GTDB taxonomy): domain Bacteria; phylum Bacteroidota; class Bacteroidia; order Chitinophagales; family Chitinophagaceae; genus Parafilimonas. The sequence goes on along the minus strand of DASQJI010000770.1, from coordinate 14,854 downwards.
AAGTGTACATCGTAAAAAAGAACAGCCCATTTACCACTGTTGGCTCAGAAATCCAGGCCCCGAAATTCTCAAGAGTTATTAACCTTTTTGTACCGGCAGTTGTTCCATCAGTTTCCCAGATTACTGACCACTGATCACCGTACTCATCGTCTGTAAGAAAATAAACCTTATTAGCCATCGCAAAATATTTTGTTGGCTCTTGACAATTTATAAGCAGTTGTGTACCGCTTTCTGTTCCATCCGATACCCATGCGCCATAGCCGAAAGCTGTATAGTCATAATTAGTGAAATATATTTTTTCATTTGCAGCCGTAATATCAAATATCCTACTGGAGTTACCGCCCGGCGCAATATCTTTTACCATAAAGGTGCCCGCAGCAGTACCATCACTACGCCAGAATTCGTCTCCATGAATGCCATCGTTAGCAACAAAATAGGCAACGTTATTAAGAACGGCATACGAGGAAGAATCGTTGCCACCATTCCAATGAATGTCTATACGAATGGAAGGTAAATTGTGGGGGTTACTTTCCGCAAGCGCATTAATATCTTTGGTAAGATGAAAATTGGAATTAGAATTTGCCTGACTTGAATTTGCATTAGCGTTATTTTCCGGAATACGCAAGCTTTCCTCAATGCGCTGATTTTTCAACTGCTGACCATAATTATTTAGAGCTTTTTTTATCGCATTTTTATCATGAGATTTTATGGCCTGCATTAAAGTCGTATTTAGATTAGGAGGCATTCTTTGCTGCGATGAATTTTCAGGGCTGCTCAGAACATCAGGCGGCGGCAGCTTTTTGCCAAAGGGTATATTTTCGGATGAGGGCTTGTTATTAGTTGCATCCTGGCCAACAACTGTGAGCGCAGTAAGCATTAGCAATACTGGCGTAAAAAGTAAAAATTTTGTTTTCATGATTTTGTTTTAAAATTTTGATGAAATGAATTGATCTGCGAGATAATAATTATATTGATGAACGGCTTATGAACTATGATGTAAAAAATTTTTTGATTCGCGATATGTTTTTGTTGATTAGTAAAAATCTTATTTCATGAGGTGGCTATTTTTTATTTTTTTCTTAACGTTAGCAATTTCACCAGCCCGACCATATCTTCTGCCTTTAGTTTTTTCATCATATTATGGATATGCGCCGCAATAATCTTTCTGCTTAAACCGGTTTTTTCAGAAATGAGTTTTAATGAAAGATTCTGTAAGAGATAATTTCCTATTTCTATTTCCCGTTCCACGAGCTCTTCATTTTTGAATTCCATAGTATGGCTGGTAAATATGCTGAGATAGTTGGCTCTTACTGAAACACAAAATTGAAGTTTATGAATGCTGAATGCAATACACCATTAAGTGTAATTTTCATATACACCTTATGGTGTAGACGAATTTTAAAAAAAGAAAAAATTGAGGAAAGCAAAGGACATGCAGCACTTAGTTGTGTTCTCGTTTGGCAATCAGGGATGAATAATTTGTAAAGTTGATTTTCCAGCTATTGCCCCGGTACACTTGTATAAATTTATACCTATCGTTTATCTGAGCACTCATACATTCATTATGAAGCATTAACTCAATTTGCAAAATATTCGTTTTAATATTTTTGTCTATTGGAAGCTGCATTTCCGTATGCTCATTGTCATGGGAAACATCCGCGCCAAAAAAGCCTTTATAGATTTGAATATTATTCAACAATATGATAGCCGTATCATTAAAGCTCCCTGCAAAACAGAGCGAGATCCCGGTAATGAAGCCTTTGGGTGAGCCGGATGATTTTGGCTCAATAGATGTTGTGGGTATAAGCACTTCTGTTCTAAGGGCTCCGTTCTTTAGCGTTGCACAGTTTTGTCCATAGCTGCTACCGGAAAAAAATATTAGGAATATGATCGCCAGTTCTTTCATTCTTAGCGTTGGGTATCTGATACTTTCCAAATCTGATGTATGAAAAGCCTGGCCACAATACACCATTACGTGTATTTTTCATATACACCTTTTGGTGTACGTAAACGTGAAAGAGTGAAAGATGAAGATGTGAACGGTTAAAAGGTGAAAACAATAATAACACTACAGCAACTTATGTTCGGCCGCATATTTCACAAGTGAAGCTGTATTTTTTAAATGTAGCTTGGCAAGCATGTTTTTCCTGTGCGTATCTACGGTAACAATGCTTAGAAAGAGTTTAGCTGCTATTTCAATATTGGTAAGTCCATCTGCGATATAGCGGATAATTTCAATTTCTCGTGTTGTAAGATGTTTTTCTTTTTCAGATGCATTTACATTTCGATCTGTAAGATGGGTAAATAAATTATTAGAAATTTCCGGGCTGATATATTTTTCACCTAGTATTACCTTCTCAATGGCCTTAAGCAATTCACTCTTGCCGGTATCTTTATTGATAAATGCATCTGCGCCTGCCTTCAACATTTTATTTACTATTGAAGCATCACATAACATACTTACCACAATTATTTTTATGAAGGGTTTTTCTTTTTTGATGAGTTTAGTGGCTTCCAATCCATTTAACACCGGCATGTTTATATCCATTATCACACAATCAATATCATTTATTAATGCTTTATCAACAGCTTCACGACCGTTATTGGCTGTGTGTATTTCACCGATTGTTTTTTCAGATTCCAGTATTTTGGAAAGTCCATCAGTGATAAGCTGATGATCATCTGCGATTAATAAGTTTACCGGCAATTCATAAGATGTCATAGCGAATATTTTATTTGCCAACCGTCAACTGTGATCTGTCAACGATCATCAGTCAACTGTCAACTTTTTCCATACGGTATTTCAATTAATACACTGGTTCCTTTTCCCGGGTGCGAATCAATAGTTATAGTTCCATGCATAAGTCGGGTGCGCGCGTCTAAATTATGTAGTCCATATCCATCCTTATGAGCAGTTACATCAAACCCTTTTCCGTCATCTTCCATCATCAGGATTATTTTTTCGTCGCGCTGTCCTATCTGCAGTGAAACATTTTTTGCTTCAGCATGCTTTAATACATTATTGATAAGCTCCTGCGTGATACGGAATAATGCCAGTTCATAATCTCGTTGCAGGCGGTAGTTCATACCGAAAACCACAAGAATAAAACGAATTTGTTTTGTTTCGTTGATCTTATTCACCAGCCCTTCCACTGCCGTAGTATATCCAAACTCTTCCAGTACCGTTGGACTTAAATTCAACAATAGCTGGCGAACATCCTGCATGGCTTCTTTGATGAATTGCTCAGAACTTTCCGCGAGTAATTTTATTTCTTCATTATTTGTTTCAGAGGCCTTTTCACTAAGAGAGGATAAGAACAATTTTAATGCGGAAAGCTTGGTGCCGATATCATCGTGCAAATCTCTTGAAATGCGTTTACGTTCTTCTTCCTGCGTGGCGACCATCGCTTTAATTTGTGCTGCTTGCTTTTTTTCTAATTGACTTATGCGATTCCGGTACAAGGTATACACTATCCCGGCCACCAGCAATGCATATAAACAATAAGCCCACCACGTAAACCACCACGGATGACTGATATTAATACTTAGTTCTGTGGTTTTTTTTGAAGGAATACCATCCCGGTTTTCGCATTTTACTTTGAATGTATAATGCCCGGGCCTTAAATTGGTGTAACTGGCAAATCGCTGTATGCCAGCGGCCACCCAATTCTTATTAACACCTTCTAATCGATAAAAATATTGGGTAGTGTTTCTCTGTGAAAAGCTAAGTGAAGCATAACTGATCGTAATAAAATTTTCCTGGTGCTTTAATTCAATTGTTTTGCGTGATAAAAGAGAATCTATCAGTAGTGTCTTGTCAAACACTTTAAAATTAGTGATTTGAACTTTGGGTGGCGCAACCATTCTTTTGATTTGATCCGGGGAAAAATATATAAAGCCAGCAGACGCCGGCACAGCCATTCTTCCATCGCGCAACGTGGTAATATTGTGACCAAAATTTTTTTCCAGCAAGCCGTCATCTTCGTCAAATGAAACCAATTTTTGATCTCTTATATTTATTCGTACCAATCCGCTCGAGGTAGCTATCCATAGATTTTTTTGCTTATCCTCTGCCATGCCTGAAATAGCATCAACCGGCAAACCATCTTTTATAGTGATCGATGTAAAATTTTTTTGTTTTTCATTAAATAACAATACGCCTTTTGAAACGGTGGAAATACCTATAATGGAATCATTGATTTGTGTAAGAGAATTTACGCTAGTAACAGTCGAATCGGAATTTCTTACGACATAACTTTCAACTATCTGCTCGTGTAAAGGATCAAAACGGTAAAAGCCCCTGCCATATGTGGAGACCCATATTTCTTTCTGCTTGTTTATCAAAACATCGCTTATTAACGTGGCATCTTCATTCTGGAAGGGAAGAGAATTTTTATATGTAAAAAATTTATGCACTGCTCCATCCCATTTACCTAGAGAACCGGAATTTAAACCAAACCAGATATTGCCCTTTTCATCACATGCCATTGCTCTTATTGTTTTCTTTTCAAACTCATGCACGTCCATAAATTTAATGTGTTGGCTAGTTGTATCATAAATTCCAATTAGTCCAAATTGATAACCTATCCATATTTTTCCGTTATGGTCTTCCGCGAAACACCAGGCCATATTTTTTCTATACTTATTCCAGTAAGTTGGTGGATCACTGTTATAAAACTGCTTTTTTAACCGGAAGTTGTTATCATACAATAACCAGCCTTTTCCCCAGGTCCCTACCAGAAGATCCCCGGTGGTTGTTTCGAATATGCTTGTTGCCGATGTTTCAGGGAAAGAATTCAGAAGATTATTTTCATCAAGGGCATTAAATTCAAGGGACGATTTCGTGAAAATACTTATGCCCATATCAGTGCAAGCGAGCATATTACCTTCGTTGTCCCTATACAAATCATAAATGTGTCGTTCATAGTGAAAGGGATATGGTATTTTATTGTTTACAGAAAGGGGCTGGATGTTATCTTTTTTGTCATCATAATAAAAAAAACCCTGCTCATAACTCCCAATCCAGATTTTGCCTTTGTAATCTTCTCCAAAATAATAAGCTATCGGCCTGTTTTGAGTTCTATTTTCCTCGTCTACAGGTATAACATAGCTGTCTTTTCGAAAAGTGACGGTGTTATATCTATATATTAACCCATTCCATACGCTGAACCAAAGATTTTGTCTGCTATCCAGAAAAAGCGCCACTGGAGATTCATAGACAGTCTCGCGCTGCACTTGTGGCTTCTGCAGACCATGATCTAAGAACGGGAACCGGATTTTTTTACTTGTTATATCCGCCAATATTATCGTACGACCGCCTGCAATCCACAAACCTTTTTTCGTATGATCATAAACAATTTTGTTCCAATGTTGCTTAACAGTTTCGGAAAAAAGATGTAACCAGAATATAACTTTATGGGTTGAATAGTCATATTTATATAAATTCATTTTGGTAACGATCCACATATCACCCCATTCATCTTTACAGAAGTAATCAATTTGACTCACGTGCGAAGTGACTGCATCATCATTGATTTTTATATTGTCCCATTTCCCGGTAAGCGGATGATAAACAGAAATCAGGCCATCGCCGCAACCCCAAATATTGCCTTCCTTGTCTTCTAAAAGAGGATCGAAGATAGCCACCGATGAAACGCCTTCATTTTTATATCCATTGGCAGATGGAATTATAATAAAATTCTTCCCATCAAACCTTTGCAGACCGTTGTCAGTCCCCACCCAATAGAACCCTTTTGAATCCTGCAGAATACAATTTGCTTTATCTGACGCTAAACCATCTTTTGAAGTGATGTGCTGAAACACATAGCTCTGTTGTTGGGCACATATTCTGATCGGAAAAAAGAATAGCAGAAAATAATTTATAAGGTGCCGTCTTAACAAAAGAACTTTGAATTATTATAAATCTAAACATTAAAACCTGTTTGAACGATTTTGTTTTGGGTTATATCAACTTTACTATACACTGCATTCGGCCCGCCCCACTCGTCGGCCTCTCCTTGCAAATCAGGTCGCGTTTGTTTAAATTTTCCTAAAATCCATCTCGGTTTGATATACTACGAAGTCAATCGTATATTTGGCCAATAATTCTTCACACGAAATTTTCAGCTATGAAAAAAGCATTGCAAAACATAAAGCGTTATGCGCTCGTCGCCCTTCCACTTACCATAATAGTTATTTGCGCCTGGCAAGACCCGAAACATCAGCAACAGAACGGACAAAAATTATTGACAAAGCAAACTGACACTGTTCCAAAAAATAAAGAAGCAGATATTGATGACTTCAACACGAAAGATCTTGATAAAGCCATGGACGAACTGAACGAGCACATGAAGCAGCTCGATATCCAGTTAAAAGACCTTGACGTTAACATCGACAACACCATCAAGGAATCGTTAGCGAAAGTTGATTTTGATCAAATCGGGAAACAAGTGGAACAATCAGTAAAGAACATTAACTGGAACGAAATACAGATGAATGTTGATAACTCGATCAAACAGGCGCAGGAACATATGAAAGACATCAATTTTGATAAGATCAATGATCAAATGAAGGAACTCAAGGAAAAAATTCAGAGCGACGAGTTTAAGAAACAGTTCGATTCAGATAAACTGCAAAAGGAAATCGACGAAGCAATGGACAAGGCAAACGAAGGGATGCAAAAGGCAAAAAATGAACTAAGCCAATTCAAAGAGTTTACCAACGAGCTTGAAAAAGATGGCCTCATCGATAACAAGAAAGGATACGAGATCGAATGGAAGAATGGGAATCTCTTTATTAACGGCATTCAGCAGTCACAGGAAATAACGAACAAGTACAAAAAGTATTACAGGGAAGACGGCAAAATAAAGATGAACGCGCACAGTTCCGAGTCATTCTAAGAAACTTCGTTCGTGAAGGCGCCCGGCCCCGACCCGCAAACTACTATCTCTGCGCGTCAAAAGCGTTTTTATAGGTTCGCTATTTTTTTTCCAATAGCTTTCGGTGAAGTGTGCTAAAATATTTTTATCCTCATCAAATGGCTATATGCAACAAATATTTTTCTTTAAAATAATCTTCGGCAAAAATTTTGTCCAGTGCAATTTGCCTCGGACGCAAATTGCTCTCAGAAATTTCCTGCGCAAGGTCCCCACCCTTCAAGCATATTAAGCCGTTTCCGAATTCATTCTTATTGCTCTTGCTCAGCAAGGGTTTGCTCCATTTCCAAAGGTCTTTCAGCGGAGCGACCGCACGCGAGACGACGAAATCAAATTTGCGGTCCTTTACTTCTTCAGCACGGATCTGCTGCGAAGTGACATTTTTTAATTCCAGCGCTTTCGCAATCGCTTCCACGACTTTCAATTTTTTCCCAACGCTGTCAACAAGGTGAAACGAAACCGCCGGAAAAAATATCGCCAACGGTATCCCTGGAAATCCCCCGCCGGTACCAATATCAATTATACGTGTCCCTTCTGAAAAATTGAAAGCTGCTGCAATACCCAACGAATGCAGCACATGTTTTAAATAAAGATTTTCGATGTCTTTGCGCGAAATAACATTGATCTTTTCATTCCATTCTTTATACAGGCCATCGAGTGCATCGAATTGCTGAATTTGTTTTTCAGTGAAGTCTGAAAAATACTTTTCAATCAATTTCATGCGCAAATAAAATCAAACGTTTGAAATGACATGGAGCATTATGGAAAACTGGCGTTCAACGTTAACGACCGGCGCCTCACTCCCATCTCCTTGATGGTTTTCTGCGAAGCGACGGGAAAAATAAGAGGTTATAAATGAAGATCCATAAATCGAAAAGAAGAAACATCGGAAATAAGTCAGTTTCATTCAATTTTTTCATGCTCTTAAACCAAACAATTGCTTCTATTAGCAGCCGGAATGCAAAGATACCAACCGCGATCTGCCAGCTATAAAAGAGAGCGGTTACAAGGGTAAGCGGGTAAACGAGCGTGTGTGCAAGGGAATATAAAGTCAATAAAAATTTATGCGATTCCTTATAATATTTTGCCGTTGTGTAGTGACGCGCTTTTTGGCGCATCCAACTTTTCCAGGTTGTATGCGGGTCGCTCAAAGTGTGCGCATCCTTATCAACAACGATTGCGGTATTTTCTTTGTTTGCAACCATATTGATAAAAAGGTCGTCGTCGCCGCTCGGTATTTGATTGATAGCAGAAAACCCTTTATTTCGAACGAACGTGTCTTTACGGTAAGATAAATTTCGACCAACACCCATGTACGGCTTGCCGGCCAGCGCATAAGAAAAATATTGCAGCGCCGTATGAAATGTTTCGAAACGGATCATTTTGTTTAGCAGTCCCGGATACTTTTTATAAGCGCCATAACCCAACACCACTTCAACTCCGTTAACATACGTATCCTGCATAATCTTTATCCAGTGCTCACTCGCGGGAATACAGTCAGCATCCGTTAATAAAACAATTTCATGTTTTGCCGATTTAATACCGACAGACAGTGGGAATTTTTTTCCCGGAATTCCCTTCGCTTCCTGCTTCAGCGGGATCACATTTAAATTCTTAAACGTTTTCTGAAATCGTTCGAGAATAAATTTCGACTCGTCGGTTGAGTTGTCGTTAACCACGATCACTTCGTGCGTTGTTGGATATTCCTGCACCAAAATTCCGGGCAAATTTTTAACGAGGTTCGGCGCTTCATCCCTTGCGCAGATAACCACCGAAACGGCATGCTCCTGCGAAGCTGTTTTTTTCGGCAACTTATAAGTAGCCAGCCGTGCGAAAAAATAGAGATAATAAAACACTTGAATAGCTGCCACAACTCCCAACGCAGTCGGCCAGATAATCGGAGGAATAGTCATTCAAACAAAAATAGGCAGGCGTGGTCAATGATAACAGCCGTGCTTATTGATGTGGATAACTGTGACCCAGGTAGAATTTTGCCCGCATTCACATACATAACTATCTTCATAATTCACATGCCATCAATTAACCGCATCTGCCTCTGGAGTAGCCCCAGGAATATTTCGACAGCGATGATGTACTCCTTCGCACAGCGCGATGACACGATCGCGGTGGATGAGCCGCTTTACGCACATTACCTGCGTGTCACCGGCATTGACCATCCGGGGCGCGAAGAAACTTTGAATTCTCAGGAAAATGACGGCGACAAAGTTGTGCGCAACGTCATCTTCGGTAAATATGAGAAGCCGATTGTTTTCCTGAAACAAATGACACATCACCTGGTAGACCTCGATCTCCGGTTCATGAGCCACACAAGAAACATACTTTTCATCCGCGATCCAAAACAGATCATCGCATCGTACGCGCAGGTGCGCCCCGAAGTAACTATGCAGGATGTTGGGATAGAAAAACAATGGTGGCTTTTCAACTATCTCACCGAAAATAATTTTTCGTGCATTGTACTTGATTCAAATGAGATACTGAGATCGCCTCAAAATGTTTTGCAACAACTGTGTGCGGCGATCAGCATTCCGTTTTCTGAGGCAATGTTACATTGGCCTGCGGGACCGAAAAAGGAGGACGGCGTTTGGTCGAAATATTGGTATGAAAATGTACACCGGTCAACAGGTTTTGAAAAACAAAAGACGAGTGAGCGCGAGTTGCCCGAATATCTGCGACCGTTATATGACGATTGCAAACTTTATTATGACCGGTTGTATCCTTTTTCGATCAAAGCGGAGTAAGAGATTGCAGATTGGCGATTGCGGATTTTAGATTTTGGATATTTCCTCTGAACCGCAACCGCCATTCACCATTGACCATTCACTATTCACACTACCTTAGCAACATAAAACTTCCTTATGAGCAAATTTTCTGTACTTATTTGCATCATCCTTCTTGCATCCTGCAATAACAATCAAACAGCTATGAGCGATAATAACACTGATACTTCGGGTTTGGACAGAAAATGGTGGAAAGAGGCAGTAGTCTACCAGATCTATCCGCGTAGTTTCAAAGACAGCGACGGAGATGGCGTGGGTGATCTCAAAGGCATCCTTTCAAAACTCGACTATGTAAAAAGCCTTGGCATTGATGTGATATGGCTTAACCCGATTTATGCTTCACCCAACGGCGACAACGGTTACGATATAAGCGATTATCAAAACATCATGCAGCAGTTTGGAACAATGGCTGATTTTGATGCATTGCTGAAAGGTATGCATGATCGCGGATTAAAGCTGGTGATGGATCTTGTCGTCAATCATAGCAGCGACGAGCACGAATGGTTCAAACAATCTCGCAGCTCAAGAGATAATCGTTACCGGGATTATTATCATTGGTGGCCGGCAGAAAAGGGAAAGCCGGCACCGCGATACAGTTTTTTTGATGTGAACAACGATGCATGGAAATACGATTCAGCAACGAACGCTTATTACCTGCACTACTTCGGAGGATTTCAACCAGACCTGAACTGGGAGAATCCGAAAGTACGTAAGGAGATCTTCGATATGATGAACTTCTGGTTTAAAAAAGGTGTAGATGGTTTCCGGATGGACGTGATCCCTTTCATTTCAAAAGACACCAGTTTTCCCGTTTTACCCGCGGAGTACAACGGCGACTTTGTACGCTATTATGCGCATGGTCCACATTTGCACGAATATTTGCAGGAGATGAACAAAGAAGCCCTGGGCAAATATGATGTGATGAGCGTTGCTGAAGGTATCGGCCTTTCAACCAACGACGCACATGATTTTGTAGACCCTGACCGGCACGAGCTAAATATGTTGTATCATTTTGAAGGGATGGGACTTGGGTATCTTCCAAACCAGTTCAAAGTGCCCGATCCGAACGGATACAGTGTTGTTGAGTTCAAAAAGATCTACTCAAAATGGGACAGCGTATTTGAAGATAAAGGATGGGGCACGGTTTATCTCGGGAATCATGACCAGCCGCGTATGGTGACGCGTTGGGGCAATGATTCGCCCGAGTTTCGGGAGCTCTCATCAAAAATGCTTACAACATTCCTGATGACAATGCGCGCAACACCATATTATTATAATGGTGACGAACTCGGTATGAGCAATATCAAGTTCGACAAAATTGACGACTACCAGGATGTGGAATCGATCAACATGTACCAACAGATCAAAAGTAAAGGCGGCGACCTGCAGGCATTTTTGAACGCGCAAAAAATTTCAGCCAGGGACAATAGCCGCACTCCTTTTCAATGGGACAGCTCCGGCAACGCAGGTTTTACTACCGGAACGCCGTGGCTAAAGATCAATCCGAATCATAGCAGCATCAATGCTGCAGCGGAAGAAAATGATCCGAACAGTTGCCTGAATTATTTCAGAAAAATAGTGAAGTTGAGAAAAGACAACCTGGTGCTGGTTTATGGAAAATACACACTGCTCGACGCAGATAATCCGCAGGTATACGCATACACCAGAGAGCTGAACGGCAAAAAGATCTTGATCCTGCTGAATTTCTCCTCAAAAACCGCCACGGCAAATACGGGCGTTGATATGAGCAAAGCCACTTTACTGATCGGCAATTATACATCGCAAAATAACTCAACGCAGCTTCGTCCTTATGAGGCGGCGGTGTATGAGATAAAGTGAGAGACTGAATCTGAGATGTGAAACGTCAGATCGGACACAATTTCCAAATCGCAAATGCCAAATCACATGTTGCCGGTCCTCACTTATGCGTCTAAAAAAAATAGTCAATCATGCAGCAAAAAACTTATCCGCAAAACGAAAGCATACAGATCTTTATAAAAGACAGGTTATATCCCCGCGGCGAAGCAAAAATTTCTGTGTTCGACAGCGCGGTACAAGGTGGTGATGCGGTGTGGGAAGGATTGAGAGTGTATAATGGAAAAGTGTTTTCATTCAATGAGCATGTTGAGCGGTTACAAGCGTCAGCGCATACGCTCGCATTCGCCGATATTCCTTCGAAAGAATTTGTGCGGGACGCCGTGATGCAAACGTTAAAGGCAAACAATTTTTACACAGATGCGCACATTCGCTTAACACTCACACGCGGAGAAAAGATAACGTCAGGAATGGATCCCCGCTTAAATCAAAGCGGCAGTTGTTTGATCGTGCTGGCAGAATATAAACCACCAGTGTATGATAACGAAAAAGGTATAAAGCTCATCACATCTCACATCCGGCGCAACTCTCCCATGCACCTCGATTCAAAAATTCATCACAATAATTTGCTCAATAATATCCTTGCAAAAATTGAAGCGAATTATTGCGGTGCTGACGATGCGATCATGCTTGACAATCTTGGCTTCGTTTCTGAAACAAACGCCTGTAATATTTTTATGGCGAATAAGGGATCATTGTTCACGCCAAATGCTGACGCATGTCTTCCGGGAATAACAAGATCAAAAGTTATCAGGTTAGCGCAGCAATTAAACGTCCCGGTCTTTATAAAAAATATTTCAATCGCTGAATTTTACAATGCGGACGAAGTTTTTACGACGGGAACGATGGGTGAGCTAACGCCGGTTTTTGAGATCGACGGGCGGCCAATCACGAACAGATCGAAATCGACAATTCGCGAACAGCTTTATAAAGCGTATAAACAACTCACCGAAACCGATGGCGAAAACATCGTTTAACCCCAGGCGAATTTCATATCCGCCTAAAACTAAAGTGCTATTTTATCAATAAAGAACTGCTATAATTTGTTATAGATTTTGTGCTTATGAATATGTATGCCGCGCGAAAGAAAATTTATAACCTGCTGCTTTTTACTTTGGGCAGTTGCGTGAGTGTGAATGCGCAGCAGGCTGGGCTGGAAAACCAAAATCAATACAACATCCACATTTATAAAACAACCGACCCGATAAAAGTAGACGGTGACCTCAATGAAGATGTCTGGAAAAAGGCTGAAGCTGCTAACCACTTCACCAACTGGAATCCCACTGACGTTGGCCTTCCAAAACGACAGACTGAATTCCGGCTCACTTACAATGATGAATACATCTTTGTCGGTGTCATCTTATACGACACCGATTATTATGTGATAAAGACATTGAAGCGCGACAAGGATGTGGGGCAAAGTGATGTTTGGGGTGTTACAATTGATCCTACAAACCAGCACAGGAATGGTTACACATTTCTCGTAAATGCTTATAATGCACAAACGGAAGACGTGGTCCCGGATGGTGGCAATTTGGACCTGGACCTGAGTTGGGATAACAAGTGGCTTTCGGCTATAGTCCGGCACAAAACGTTTTGGAGTTGTGAGATGGCAATCCCGTTCAAATCGCTTCGGTATCCGAAAGACAAAACGGTTTGGGGTTTTAATGCGGGAAGAGGCGACTTAAAAAATAACCAATATTCGATATGGGCGAAATTACCCGTTGAGAAAAAATTCACCGACCTCGGCTTCACCGGTAAACTGATATGGGACACGTTTCCGCCTGCGGCCGGCCCGAACATCGCTATCATTCCTTATGGCAAAACGTCCTTGACGCAGGACAAGGAAAATGGTGCACCGGTGAAAGGCGACCTGGATGCAGGCTTTGATCTGAAAGCTGGCGTTTTTAAGTCCATGAATTTAGACCTGACAGTGAATCCCGATTTCTCGCAGGTGGAAGTAGATGAACAAGTAACCAATCTTACAAGGTTCGATATTTTCTTCCCCGAAAAACGAACCTTTTTTCTAGAGAATGCCGACCTCTTTTCGGCTTACGGTGCCCCACCGATACGTCCATTTTATTCGAGAACTATCGGGCTTGATAAAAACGGCAACCCGATTCCTATCATTGGTGGTGCAAGGCTTAGCGGTAACGTTACACAGAAGCTGAGGGTTGGCCTGATGAACATGCAAACACAAAGGAAAGATGATTTCGCTGCACAAAACTATACTGCATTTTCGTTTAATCAAACCGTTCTAAAACAGTCTGTCATCAAGGGATATTTTTTGAACAGGCAAGGCTTTATGAATGAAGAAGAAAAACAAGATCAGCCTCTCGATGAATTCGGCAGAAATGCCGGCATGCAATTCAACTATTCCGACGCCAGGGGATTGTGGGGCGCGCAGGCCGGTTACCATGTTTCCTTTAAACCCGGCGTATCTGGCAACAATAGTTATTACCAATTGGTGGGAATATACAATGGCCGCACATTCGCAACCCGGGTTGGATGGAATGCCGTTGGAACAAATTATTATACAGATATGGGCTTCATTGCGCGCATTAATAATTATGATGCCGCAAAAGACTCGGTTTTCAGGCTGGGTTTCAAAACACTTCATAATGAGAATAGTTACACTTTATTTCCGTCGAAAGGAAAAATTGTAACGCACGTTTTCAGCCTCACCAACGATTTCGTTTGGAATCCAAATGGCAGCTTCAATGAACGGGACAATGAATTTGATTATACAATTAATTTCAAAAACACCGGTGCTATAGAAGGATCGCTCCTAAACCAGCAACAGGATTTACCTTACTCAGTGAAATTCGTGACCGATTCGCTTGCGCAGCCTTTACCACCTGGCAACTATTCATTTAGTACAGGTGGTTTCAAATTCAATACTGATACAAGAAGAGTTTTTTCCTGGGAGGCAGGTTTGAAGGCCGGCGGATTTTATAACGGCAATATCGAGCAATACACTACTACTTTTAATTTCCGGACGCAACCATGGGGCAACTTTTCCGTAAACTTTGAATACGACAAACTGCACTTTCCCGAACCGTACGGATCTGATAATTTATTCCTCATAGCATCGCGTGTAGAAATTTGTTTTTCTACGAGCGTATTCTGGACAACATTCATTCAATACAACACACAGCAAAATAATATGAATATCAATAGCAGGTTTCAATGGAGATTCAAACCCATGAGTGATATTTTCCTTGTGTATTCTGATAATTATTTCAC
>DASQJI010000769.1:0-4163 GCA_035631175.1 Parafilimonas sp. | reverse complement strand
CTTTTGTAAACTACCATTGTTGATCATTGCGTTTTCCGTTTGAACAACCTGGCCTGTCATATCTATCAACTGGATCTTTGCAGCGGCATTGATCTTATCTGCACTGTTCAGCTCAATAACAAACTGTCCTTTGTTTGGATTAGGATATAATCTAAAGGGTGAATTTCCTGTTAAGCTGGTTGCGATGGCGTTGGACGTGGATGTTGTTTTAAACATTGCCGCATTTGAATAAGCGGTCCACGTCTTTCCGCATTTTGCCCTGATGTGCCAGTTATAACCCTGGTTTGATTTTAAGCCGGAAATCGTGACTGAACGCGCTGAAGTAGCCACTGAAGGTGCATCTACCCATTTTGAACCCAGGTTCGTGGTCTTATACTGCACCTGCCATTGAACCGGGTTTACTGGCGCAGTCCAGTTAAGAGTTGCACTGCTTTTGGTAACGTTGGTTGTGCTGAGCGAAGTTGCATTGCCACAAGCAACAACACAATTTTCATCCACCTGGCCGTCGCAGTTGTCGTCGATGTTATTGCCACAAATTTCAGGTGCGCCGGGATGGACCGCCGGATTATCGTCTTTACAATCCCCACCACTAATTAACCCAGAATTTTTATACCCCGTGCCGGGTGAAGTGCAGGAGGAAACACCGGAGCCCGTGTAATAACCATCGCCATCTGCGTCAAGATACCATACCGAATTGGCGGTTACTGTTATTTGTTGGGTTGCGCTGCCCGGACAACCGGTAAATTGGATCGTTGACACATTTGATACAGTTAACGTATAATTGGTTGTTGATTGAGGGTTTACGGTGATGGATGGAGTGGTTTGTCCCCCTGGCATCCACAGGAATGATGCAGGCGGATCAGTAAAACACTGTAAATACCTATTTACACCTATAGCATTATTGGTTATACAATCGAGGCTGTTTGAATAAAACCGAACTTGCCCTGTATAGGTTGCCATCCATATTGTGTTACCAAGAAAACCACTTGTATATACCTGCGAGCCGTCGGCACTTGTTATTGTACTATAGCTGGTGTTTTGGCCGGCATCGGTTCGGGTAAAAAAAGAATAATACTTTCCTTTTTCCACATTAATAATGCTGTACTCGCCGAGGTGGCCGGAATAATATTCCACAGCATAGGTTTCACTTCCATCCGATGCAGGTGTTATGGCCGTGGCAGGGTATTGCCCGTTGACTGATAAGGTACACGGTGGTGCAGTGCTAAAACCACCAAAGCTTAATGTTACCGAAGCGCCACTGCATACAGAGCCTGATGAAGTGGTTTGAATAAACGGTGGTGTGGGTGGCAAAACAGTTACAGTGAAAGGCTCGGTTGTAAAGGGGCATCCGATATTGTCAATGCCGGTGACCGAATATTCAGTAGTTGTAGCTGCATTTACATTTATGGAAGGCGTTGTTTCCCCTGTGCTCCAGTGAAGGCTGGTGTAGTCCGGCTCTGTTACATAATCGGAGCCATCCTCATTACGTATAAGTTCCAATGTTACTGTTTCGTTTGAGCATTTATACCCACTATACCCACGGCCGTTTATTATGGGCGTATTTAAGATACTAACATTTTCTACATCTACCGTGTTAGAGTATAAATAACTGTTTCCATCAGATGATTTCACCCTGAACGAACAGAATTCAAATTGGGGCATATTAACCAGTCCCAAAGGGTTCACAGGTTGATCAGCGGAGGCAAAGCTCTCCCATTCATTGGTCTCCAAATTAAAAAATTCCCAAACTGAATTTGGAATACCGCCTGTGTAGGTAAGAATGACACCGCTTGTGGGACAAATATACTGAGATGAGGCAGTGGCGGTTATTTCCTGCGCCAGAATTGGTCTTGCAAAAAACCCGGTCGTTAATACAAGCAGTAAAATTTTTTTCATAAAGACAGATTTATTGTTTTAAAAAATGAATAAGTATGTTTTTTTAAGATGAGAGTCCAAGTTTGTCGGGTCGAAAAAATTTGTCGATGAATTCATTTTCTGTTCAATTATCTCCATTCTTTTATCAAACACCCGGATTGCAATCACAATAAGGGAAAGTGCCACCAGGATGATGATAATTGTAACAGTTGATTTTTTTCCCATACGCCTTACTTTTCAATTGGCGCAACAATGTAATAGTCAAAAGCAGCCGGAAACAAATGCAAGGGGAGTACAAAAAGCTGACAGGGGGTAGTACAAAAAACGGACATGCTAAGAGCATGCTTCATTAGCAATGAGTTAGCCCGCTCCACGCACTGTTCTCAAAAATTCGCAATAAACTCTTTAAGGTTGGCTTCCGGGGAAAGTTGCAAACGCTGGCGAAGCCGTTGCCTGGTTTTGTGAACACTGTCAACCGATATACCAAGCATGGGTGCTATTTGTTTTGTAGTGAAATTTAGCCGGGTGAGGGCGGCCATTCTTTGTTCGGCGGCTGTAATGTCAAAAGATTTCGAAATGAGTTTTCCAAAGAAGCCGGGATATATTTTTTCAAAAGCAGATTTAAATCTCTCCCAATCTTCTTCGGTTAATATTGTTTGCTGGCTAAGCTCTGAAATTATTGTTTGCTGCTCTACGCTGGCCTCTTTGCCCCTAACCTGGGATTCAAGCTTTTCGATTAGGTTAGTCTTTTCAATAATGTGCTCGGTAAACACTTTTAGCTGATCTTTCGCTGAGGCAACCTCCTGCTCCATCCGAAGTTTTTCCTGCCTTGCTTTTTCGGTCTTTAATTTCTCTTTTAGTCTCTGCCTGTTCACTACTAATAAAGCAAAAACCGAAAGAACAAGTATGGATATTATCACAATGTTCCGGAGGAAAAGCTGCGACTGTTTCTCCCGCTGCAGGTTTATAATATTGTACCTGTTCTTTTCATCATCTAAACGCAGTTTGATGATGCTTACACTACTTTGATAAATTTCTCTTTCAAGAGAATCATGGAGTTTATTATATAGCGCTGAATAATAAAAACTGCTGTCATCGTTTTTCAGTGTTTTAAAAATTTCTGCTGCAGTGAAATAAGCATTCTGCAGGTAATTTCGTGAAGGCCCTTTTTGCAACAGCTCAAAAGCTTCCCGAACCTGTTGCAGCGCAATCTCAGTTTTGCCCAATGCAAGGTTGGTGCGGGCAACCCACTGCAAAGCATTGGCAGCGTTGTCAAAGTACCCTCGTACGTTATTCATTTTGTAATCCAGTTCAAACAATGGAAGTGCCGTGGTATACTTTTCCTGTGCAAAATAGATCTGCGCCATATTGCCGGAAATGATTGCTGTCCACAGGGTGTCATTATTTTTTTCAACAGCGTCTAATCCCTGCCGGTACCAGGCAAAGGCCGAATCGTACTGTCCCAGCCGGTGAAACGCCAATCCCATCGTATTCCTGCAGAATTTGGTATACATCTTGTTTCTGTTCTCATCCAAAGTTGGCAATAGCTCGATTGCTTTGCGGGTATACTTGATGCACTTTTCATATTCTCTCACTTTCCAGAGCAGTTCCCCCAGCACTGCATAAACTCCAAATTCAGCGGGGATATGTACTTTTTCATATAGATCAGCGCTGTTCATCATATACATAACAGCAGCTTCTGTTTGGCCAAAATCTGCCATGTGCCTTCCATAAAAGCAGCTGACAAATGCTGCGAGATAATCATCATTGCACTCGTAAGATTTTACCTTTGCTTCTTCCAGTAAATTGATGATCTGCTTTTTTACCCGCTCGTTTGTGAAAACAAAAGCATTGGGATATCCGGGAAGATTTTTGATGTGCAGCATTTCCGCCTTGATGCAATTAAACCGGGCAATAAAATAATTTCCTTTTGCCGCAGAATTACTGCCAAGCTGGTTTAAAAAACTAAAAACGCTGCTGCTGTCAAGCTTGTCCAGTACAGGTTTTAACTCGTAAAACCATTTGTTTTCTTTGTCGGCGGGATCGGCCAATTTTTTCGCCCATTCTGCAACCGGAGGTGAAGCTGTTTGTGCAAATGCTAAACTACCTGCCTGTAAAAAGCAGATGAGTAGAATAAAACATTTTAGCGGGCGCAACATGCAGTTAGGCGTTTAACGGATCAAAATATAAAAGTAAAGAATAAATGGTCCCTTAATACGGGCAATTGTTGAGCATTTAGTTTATGGATGCCGCGTCCCGACCTCCACCAAAGGGCGTGAGACCAAAAA
>DASQJI010000768.1:0-5088 GCA_035631175.1 Parafilimonas sp. | reverse complement strand
GGGAATGGCATCATTTACACTGTGCTCATCATTGTCGTCGAACCATCTTCCGGCTGTTAACTGCAACCCGTAGGTGCTCAAATAATTTTTATCAGCAGCTTTCACCTCAACATCAATTTTTTCTGAAGCGTATTTCTCCTTCCGGTTGAAGCTCGTGGAGGCATTATTATCTGCTACCGGTGCACCCAAAGAAAAGCTCACGCCCGTAACGCCCGGTATTGCAGACAATTTATCACTCAGCAACTTTAATTGCTCGTGTTTGTTTTCCGGCAGATTAATATCAACGACGTTGTTGGTAGTAAAACCCAAAGGCCGCGACTGTATAAAGTTCATTTGCTTGGCAACCACAATGGCGCCGATAAGTAGAATCTGAGCCGTCAGGAACTGGAACACAACCAAACCTTTTCTTAACGTTACAACGGATGCCTTCGGTGTTATGCCTTTATTTTTTAACGCCGCTACCGGGTTGAAGCCTGATAGAACAAATGCAGGATAGAGTCCGGACAGCAGGGAAACCAGGATCCACAAACCAATTAAGAAAAGGGCGCTGTTCACATGCAGCCAGTTGAGCGGGATATTCTTATCCAAAAAATTATTTAATGGTGGCAGGAAGAACCGTACTGATAAAGCTGCCGCGATAAAAACAAAAGCCGTAAGTACAAAAGTTTCAGATAGAAATTGCCTGAGAAGATGTTCTCGTGTGGCGCCCATTGTTTTTCTAACACCGACTTCTTTTGACTTTCTTATCGCAAGCGCTGTTGACAGGTTCGTATAATTAATACACGCGGCGAGGATCAAAAACAAACCGATCGCGCCTATTAAATACAGGTAGCTATAATTAATTGTATAGGACGGGTTGCCGCCGGCATACAACTGGTTGTAGTGAATATCAGGCAGAGGCTGCAAATTGAAGTTGGTTATAGTCCCGTCCTTTTTGTTATTGAGATTTTCGTTGGCTATCGAAGCGAGCGCTGCGTTGACATGTCCTGTCTGGTTTTCATCTGGCAGACCGATGTACGTATAGCCTGCGGAATTTAAGCCCCATTGATCAAGCGGAAAGCCGCCAATAAACTCAGGCTTGAGCGAAGGATATGAAATGAGCATGTTATACTGCAGGTGGGAATTAGCAGGCGCATTGGCAATTACGGCCGCCACCTGCAGATCGACCAGGTTTGCGATCTTCACACGCTTCCCGATCGGGTTTTCATTGCCGAAAAATTTGTGCGCGGTCTCCTCAGTAACAATTGCAAAGCCAGGTTCGGTCAATGCTCTTCCAATACTGCCTTGTTTAACCGTCAAAGGAAACAACCGGGGGAAAACAGAATCTGCAAAAACGATATTCTCTTCTTTAAATTTTTTATTATCGAAAGAAATAACGTCTTCTCTTTGGAAATGAATTTGAGAAATCAGCTTCATGCTGGTCGTTGCACGCAGGGCAGCCGCGAGCGGATAAGGAGTTATTGCGCTGTATGTTTTGCCGGTGGAACGTGTGGCGCTTTTCACAACCCTATAGATGACCAGGTTTTTATTCGTTGACCTGTCAAAGCTGGTTTCGTGCAGAATGATCAAGCCTATCAATAAACAAACAGCGATGCTTATATACAAGCCAATAAAATTGAGCGCGAAAAACCCTTTGCTTCTTTTTATGTTCCGCCAGGCGGATTTTAAATAATTTTCAAACATTGAAGATCTTCATTTACGATTTACGATTTCGGATTTACGATTGCAGATTGCAGATTCACAATTCACCTTTCACAAACTCATCACTCATCACTCATTACTCATTCACTCATTCAGTCCTTAATGATCTCACCGGGTTCGCCACCGCGGCCTTTATGGCCTGGAAACTTATCGTCATCACGGCAATTATCACAGCCATCACGCCGGCAATGAAAAATACCCACCAGCTGATCTGGATCCGGTATGCGTAATCCTGCAGCCACTTGCTCATCGCCCAATATGCTAACGGAGATGCAACTAAAATTGAGATCACCACGAGCTTGAGAAAATCTTTGGTGAGCATCGCAGCGATGCCGGTAACAGTTGCGCCCAATACTTTTCGAATGCCTATTTCTTTTGTTCTTTGCTCCGCGGTGAAAGCGGCAAGACCAAACAGACCAAGACACGCGATAACGATACTCAATATCACAAGTACAATGAATACTTGCTGGAAGTTTGCTTCCGACCTGTACAATTCCGCAAATGTTTCATCAAGAAAAGAATATTGAATGGGCCTGTCAGGAACGAATGCTTTCCATGTACTTTCTATCTTCTGTATGGTTGCAGGGAGGTTCTGCGTTGAAAGTTTGATGGTGAGATAATCGGTCCGCCTTGGAATGACAACAAATGCGAATGGTTTTATTTCGCTTCTGAATGACGCAAAATGGAAATCCTTTGCAACACCAATTATCTTACAATAATAATTTGTATCGCCATCGTTGCTCCACAGAATGCGCTGACCGACGGCCGGTGATGGAACGCCAAGGTCTTTGACCGCTTTTTCATTCAGTATGATGCTGCCTATATCTTCATTTAACTGGTGATTGGAGACATAGGATATTGTGTCAGCAGGAAAATCCCGAGAAAAATTTCTGCCTTCTTTTATTTGGATGCCAAGCACATCCAGGTAATCGTATCCTACGCTCAAAAAATTAATGAGCTGGCTGTTTTTTGAACCTTTCAGGCTCATGCTGTTTGTCCAGTTTTGACCCCCAACAACACCGTCTGCCGTAGCAGCGTCCTTTACACCGGGAATTTGCAGCAAGGCATTTTCAAAAGAATTTGCGGTTGGCGGTGATACAGCGCCATAATCCCTGATCAAAAGCACCTGGTCTTTATTCAATCCTAATTTTGCATTCTGTATATAATTTACCTGCTGGTAAATAATACATGCACCGGCAATGAGCGAGATCGAGATGGTAAACTGTATCACTACGAGTGCCTTTCGTAAGTTGAACACATTTCGTTCGTTCATCTTACTCCCTTTCAATACAACAATGGGTTTGAATGAAGAAAGATACAGTGCCGGCGCAAGCCCGGCCACAACACCTATCAGCAGGGCGGCTCCTAAAAAATATATCGTGAAGTAATTGTCTGAACTAAATAAGCTAAGTTGCTTTTGAGTTATGCTGTTTACAACAGGCAGTAATAATTGGGCGATTATCAACGCAACGGCTGACGCCAGCATGCATGTAACCACCGACTCAAGAAGGAACTGTTTTATCAAAGAGCTTTTGTACGCACCGGAAACTTTCCTGATGCCAACCTCCTTCGCGCGCAATGACGATCGGGCAGTGACAAGATTGATGTAGTTGATAGCGGCGATAAGCAATATCAACAGGGCCACCGCTGAGAAAACAAACACATACAGTCTTTCGCTATTCGGTTCGAGCTCCCATTTTAAATTTGAATCAAGATGAATACCGGTTAATGGCTGAGTATAAAAAATATTTTTACCGTTCTCACTATTACGTTTATAAATTGCCTGGATACTTGACTCAACCGATTTAATATTTACGTTTGGCCTCAGCTTTATATAAGTGTAGAAGTTGTAGAACCCCCAGTTGCCATCGATATCCCCGGCCAGCTTACGGATGGGGATCAAAAAATCAAAATGAAAATGCGCGTTGTGGGGTACATCTTTTACCACTCCGGTTACAATAAGATCACCGAGCCTGCCTTCATGTAAGATCTTTCCCATCGGGTCTTCCGCACCAAAATACTTTTTCGCGGTGGTTTGTGTGATCACAACTGAGTTTACCTCTTTGAACGCGTTCTTAGCTGCGCCTTCAACAAAAGGAAAAGTAAACACGTCGAAGAAACTGCTGTCCACCCGGTACAGTTTCTGCTCGTAAATGTGTTTGTCTTTATAAGTGAACAAAAAATTGTTACCCCAACCAGGAAACACCCTTGTAACATGTTCGATGCCCGGAATTTCTTTTTGAATGGCAGGCGCAATAGCAGGTGGCGTGGTTGCGTCCGGTAATTTGCTGCCGTCATCGTTTACAAAATCCTTTACTACGCGGTATACCCGGTCAGCGTCTTTATTAAAACGGTCATAACTTAATTCATCGGTTACAAACAGAAAGATGAGAAGGCTGCACGCCATGCCTGCTGCAAGTCCAAATATGTTTATAAACGACAGGACTTTGTTCTTCCATAGATTGCGGATCGCGATTGTGAAATAATTCTTTAGCATAACCGCTGTGATTTACGACTTACGATTGCAATTTCAGATTGATGACTCGCTTATTCCTAACCCCTGATTACCTCATCACTCATTATTCCCGCTGACCCTCTCAGACACACTTCGGGCTCACGGAAATATTGGGTTTCAACGCGTATGCCAATGTTCAAATCCTTTGTAGATAAGGGTTTCAAAAGATTGGCAGGCAACCGACTGTACGAAACCGAACAGTCTTTGTGCGGTGGCGTACGGGTTGAAGTTTGAGGTTTGGGGTTTGAGGTTTGAGGTGGAGGTTGGTTTATTGGGTTATTGGTTTATTGGGCTATTGGTTTCGTCGATTCATGATCGCGTCTTCACGTTGAAGGTTGAGCGTCTCACCTTTCATAATTCACAATTGACAATTCACAATTATATTGGTTTATTCCTCTATTGATCAGCCGCGCCTTTGCGTTAAAGTTTAAGCGTCTGAAGTTTCACAATTGACAATTGACAATTCACCAGTTACGGTTTATTGGTTTATTCGTCTATTGGCGGATCAAGCATTTGCATTGAGTTTTGGCGCCTGAAGTTTCATAATTCACAATTGACAATTCACAATTACATTGGTTTATTCCTCTATT
This sequence comes from Parafilimonas sp., assembly GCA_035631175.1. GTDB lineage: Bacteria > Bacteroidota > Bacteroidia > Chitinophagales > Chitinophagaceae > Parafilimonas. Next base: position 282 of record DASQJI010000768.1, on the reverse strand, counting down.
CAGCCGCGCCTTTGCGTTAAAGTTTAAGCGTCTGAAGTTTCACAATTGACAATTGACAATTCACCAATTCACAATTATATTCGCACTCTAACATTATTGCCATGAAAAAAATATTATTACCAGTTGCAATTTTATTATGTGGTTATTCATTCGCCCAGGTTCAATTGCCACAGCCGAGTCCGACCGCTACAGTGGCTCAAAACTTTGGGCTTGGAAAAATTACGCTTGTATATTCACGTCCTTCGATCAAGGGACGGACGTTATTTGCCGATAACAGCGACC
>DASQJI010000767.1:0-1806 GCA_035631175.1 Parafilimonas sp. | reverse complement strand
CTGTCCTTTCACATCATTGAAATCGACATCGAACTGCTGCTGTGAATCAAAAAACTCTTCGCGCGTATTTACGACGACTGGCTTAAGCGAATTTTCATTTTTAAAAAATTCAACCACTTCATTCATATGCGTGACGCCGTATACATCGAGGTTGTTCACCATGCCCGCCTCACGCGCATTTGCTTTAGGAACAATAAGTCCTTTGAATCCTTCTTTCCTGGCCTGTATTGCAATCGGTAATGCGCCCTTTATCGGCTGAACCGTTCCATCCAAACTTAATTCGCCCATCATTACATATTGGCTCAACCGTTCGGGCTCTTCGATCTGTTCGCTCGCGCCGAGTACACCGATCGCAATCGGAAGATCAAAAGAAGATCCGCTCTTTTTAATATCTGCCGGAGCAAGATTCACGACGATCTTAATACGCGGCATGTAGTAATCGTTTGTCTTGATCGCGCTCTCGAGTCGCTGTAAACTTTCTTTTACAGCGTTGTCGGGCAAGCCAACGATCGTATAGTGCTGTCCTGCACTTACATTAACTTCTGTGGTGATGGTAATGGCTTCTACTCCGTAGACTGCACTTCCAAAAGTTTTGACGAGCATGGGTTTAGTTTGTGGCTGTAAAGCAGTTTTTGTTTCAGGCCAATATTGTTCAGGGTTCGAAAAGCAATTTCAAATTTAGGACTAAGCTAAATAAAAAAGTTGTTTTCAAAGAAAGAATCGCCTTACATCTGCTACTGTTTCAATTCCATTTATACAAAAAAATATCAATCGAGAATTGAACCACATAGGCACAATAGTCTACATAGATTTTCACGTAGTCTATTAGTCTATGTGTTTTCTAATGTGGCTTGTGTCCTAATGTGGTTCAAACTGAGACTAAACATCCTGACTATCGCATTTAGTCAAAAAAGTTCCGCATTACCGCAGAACTTTTTTAATAAGGTGTGCCGATGTTAAAATCATTTTTTCTTTGTGGTATCCTGCGCCATGCCTTGTTGCGGCATTATACCCAGTTGCTGCATCATTGAGCGGGCATCGAAAATGCCCCATCGTTCACTGGCTTTACCATCTTTCAACACAATAATATCTATTAAGTCGACTTTCGACTGTTTGTTCGTTGCAGGCATGCCGCCCATCGGTCCAGAATTAGTGCCAGTCATAGTAAGGTGAGCCACCACCGTATCGCCCTCCGCTACCATGAAATCGGTTCCCGCATGAATGTCGGGGAAACCGGCAAAGAATTCTTTGAAGCTTGCTTTGAGGTCGTCGATGCCTTTGCCTGAATGTCCGGGGTCGGGATTATGATCAACAAAATCCGCATTGCAAAAAGAATCGATGGCGTCTACGTTGTGCGCATTGATCACCTGGTCGTAAAAGGCCTGGACTCTTGCCTTATTCGCTTCAGTGTTTGTACCTCCGCCCGAATTAGTTGCTGTATTGCAGCATACGGCGGTTACCGCAATAGCAAAAATGTAAAACAGATTTTTCATTTTGATTTTGCTTTAAGTGAGAAAATGGGCATTAAATGTAAAAAGAATAATCTAAGGTGCCAGATATTAAAATCGGTCAGACGCTTCCAAAGCGTCAGACCGTTATGCTTCATTCATCTAATAAGAGTTCAAAAAAGCTATAACCTCAATGTCAAGGTGACTCCATATGTTCTTGGGTCTGCCAGGTGCACGCCGCCGAAGTCATAGGCGTAAGCTATATAGGCCTTATCTGCCAGGTTTCTTCCCCAGAAAAACAAGTCCCCGTGTTTTGAACTGAAGCCAAGACGTGTGTTCAATAAATTATATGGAGGTT
>DASQJI010000766.1:0-3927 GCA_035631175.1 Parafilimonas sp. | reverse complement strand
GGAATGCCGGCGCCGTTGTCTCTAACAGAAATTAATATTTTGTCGCTTATTTTCTTTGTGACAATTGTGACGGTGGGGACGTAGCACTTATTATTAGCCTCGAGCTTTGAGCCTTGAGCCGCGAGCTTTTGGCTTACGGCGTAAAATGCATTGTTGTATAAATTCAATAGCACTCTTCCAATATCCTGCGGAACGACGTTGATCTTTCCAATGCTGCCATCGAAATTTGTTTCGAGCTGGGCATTGAAATCTTTATCCTTTGCACGCAAGCCATGAAAAGACAGGCGCATATATTCCTCACACAAAGCATTAATATCGGTCGGTTGCGTTTGTCCTGCGCTTTTTCGCGTGTGCTGTAGCATGCCTTTCACGATCGCATCCGCACGTTGCCCGTGAGACTTTATTTTTTCTTCATTGTCTTTTATGCTGACCGCAATGACTTTCACTTCGTCATAATTTCCCTTGTCAACTTCGTCAACCAGTTCACTTATCAATTCTCCATTCACTTCTGAAAAATTGTTTACGAAGTTTAAAGGGTTTTGTATCTCATGCGCAATGCCTGCAGTAAGCTCTCCAAGCGAGGCCATTTTTTCTGATTGAATGAGCTGTGCCTGGGTGGCTTTTAATTCACCTAAAGTTGACTGAACTTCTTCTTTTTGTTTTTGCAAAACGGTGTTTGCTTTCTTGCGGTTGCGGTTGTTTCTGTAGAGCAGGAATGCTATCAGCATAAAAACTGCAATGCCAGCAAGCATTACATAAGTCCTGATCTTTGATTGCGTTTGAATGTTTTCTTTTTCCAGTTCTTTCAAACGCAATGCCTCGTTAAATCCTTCAAGCTGAAATTCCCGCAATTTCTCCTTTTCTATCTTGTCTACACTGTCATTTAATATCGTCGCTAATCTTAAATACCTAAAAGAACTGTCTGGTTTATTTTGATCCCAATAATAATCCGATATCTTCCGGTAAGCAGCCGCCTTTGACTTTTCCTTACCAACCAGGCTGAAAGCTTGCACAGCTTTTTGAGCATGAAAAAGGCATGAATCTGTTTTGCTTAACGATTGGTAGAGACTGGCTAATTGAAGGTGCGCATCTCCTTGTTTGGCAGGATTATTCTGCTGCTCACTTATCCGAATGGCTTTTTCAAAATTTTCCCTGGCCAAATCAATATTTCCCATTTGCAGATAGATTTGACCAATTTGCGAATGCGCCTCTGCCTCGTATTTTCTCTCCTTAAATGGTATTGCCGAATAATAGCGCAATGCTTTCTGTTCAAAATAAAGCGCTGAATCTAATTTATTTAATTTGATATAAGCATTGCCTATATCGGTATACGTGTACGCCTGTAACAATGTGTCACTGACGGATTCGAAAAGCCTTATTCCCTCATATGCTTCAGTGATCTGTTTCGCATAATTACCAGTATATCCATATAAATAGTCAAAAGCAGAATGAACATTACCTAGCAGATCAATTCTGTATGATCGCGGCGTTTGTCCTTTTAATAAGTGCCAGGTATTTTTTTCATTAGAAGGGTCACCTGCAATTTCCAATGCCTCGTCCAGCACTTTAAGAGATCGGGGGTAATTGCCCATTTTCACCAATGGCCAACTCATATTGGTTAACATCTCCGCCTCATTCAATTTTAATTGGAGCTGTTTGGCAATGAGTATTCCTTTTTCAGAATAATACACGGAACTGTCAAGGTTCACGTCATCATAATAAGAACCGAATTTCAAACAGGCATCCATACGGATCGTATCATTTGTTGCATGCTGGAGCACCATGTGCATGCTGTCTAATTGGTCGTGCTGAAACTGTGCAGTAACAAAAACAGGTGAGAACAAAAGCGAGAGTAAATTCTTTAATGATCTCATGTAGTGATTTTATCCTTCTTCATTGAATTACAGCTCATGATTTTTATTTTTTCTCTTCACCTCACCTCTTGCATCCACTTTCTTAACACAGGAATTAAAATCGCAATTAGCGCAGCGATCAATAGGGAACCCGCACCTATTTTAATAAACACCGAACTGAAATATGGCATCATTTCTATGGAACTCGAAACACCTTCAGGCACCGTCATAAAGGCGCCGAGTTTACCGGAGAGGTATTCTCCGAGAGAAATTGATAAAAACATTATTCCCATTAAAGTACTCGCAATTTTTGTTGGGGACAATTTAGAAACAAGTGAATACACCACCGGGCCGATACATATTTCACCCATCTCCATTAAAAGATACGCTGCTATCAAATAGCTAACCGGTAGCATACCGGTGCCTTTATTCAAAAATGATCCTAACCATAAAAGCAAAAAACAAAAAGACATAAACATAAACGATAGCATCAGTTTGATGTATGACCTTGGATTGGCGTTTTTACTATCGAGCCATTTCCAGAGTCTTATGGAGATCGGAGTGAGCACTACAAGCCAGGCCGAGGGCGTGAAGCTGTTAATGGATAACCCGGAAAGCTTCGCACCGTACAGGTTAAGGTTTACATTGTGTAATGAAAACAGGCTTAGAGAACCACCGATTTGTTCATAAAACGCCCAGAATAAAGAAGTGATCAGGCAGATCGTCATTGCTGCAAATAACTTCCATCGCTCGTTCTTTGAAAATCTGAAAGAAACAACGATGATATAAAGGAAGGCAATAATGGTTAATGGCAGCATTATGACATTCATGAAACCCGGAAATTGAAGCAATAAGGTTACCATGGCCACTACAACCAGGCTTAAAAGATAAATGATGGTTTCCCGGTCTAATAGTTTTATAAAGACCTTTTCCTTTAATTTTTTTATATCGGGCGGTAGTCCATGCGAATTATTAATGCCCGCCATAAATTGCGCCTGCCCAATGATCATAAAAATACAGGCAGCGCCAAAGCCAAGGTGCCAGTTAATATTTTGTCCAAGATAACCACAGATCAGCCCGCCGAGTGCTGCGCCCATATTAAAGATCATATAGTACAGGGCATACCCGCTATCTTTTTTTCTTGATTTATCGTTGCTGTAAAAGCTTCCAACAAATGAACCGCTCGGGCCGTTCCTGAAACCTGCACCGGTAGCTACCAGCGCAAGGCCAGCAAAAAAAGGCAGATCGGATGGAATAGCGAGTATGAGATGACCGGTTATCTGCAGATAGCCACCCCAAATAATTGCTTTTCGCGTTCCTAAAAATTTATCTGCCACCATGCCCCCGAAAAAATTGAAACCAAAAACCAATGCCGCATAAGTTCCCAAAATAGCGTACCCCATCGGTTGTCCGAGTCGCAGTTGTGTAACGATATAAGCTATCAGCAATGCCTTCATTCCGTAAAATGAAAACATATCCCACATGCTAGTGAATGCTACCCGGTACATTTCTTTAGGGTGCTTGTCGGTCTCCTCCTTTGATATTGGTGCCAGGGCAATGGATTCCATATTCAGTGTTTGTTTTGGTATTGGTACGTTCAGCCTGGGGGGTAAGATAGAATGATAAATTGTCTTTCCCGTTATTAACTTCTGAAGAGAAGAGGTAATTGAATAATAAACTCGGTTCCCTCATCTTCCTTTCCTGCCTTCGCCGAAGCTTTGCCGGGCAAGCCTTCTCCTGCATTTGTTTCCAGTTTTATTTCACCTCCATGCGCTTTTATAATATCATAACTCAAGCTTAAGCCCAATCCTGTTCCATCGCCGGTTGGTTTTGTGGTGAAGAATGGTTGAAAGATCTTGTCAACGATGTTTTGAGGAATGCCTGTTCCGTTATCCTTTACGATTATTTGAATTTTATCATTTACTTTTTTTGTGACAAGTGTGACTTGTGGGACGTAACGGGCGGCTTCAGCATCGGACTTTGAGCCTGCCTGTCCGGCCTCGCTCCGCTCGAAGCTACGCGAAGGCGATGCAGGCAGGCTTTGAGCTTTCAGCTTTTCGCTTACAGCGTAGAA
>DASQJI010000765.1:0-1578 GCA_035631175.1 Parafilimonas sp. | reverse complement strand
AGCATGAACAACGAATTATTAAACCACGGGCTCAACATAAACCGCAGGCGTTTTCTTTCCCGTTTGAGCATTGGTGTTGGCAGTGTTGCATTGGGATCTTTGCTGATTCCTGGCTTATTCACGGGTTCAGACGAAGATGAGACAGACTTCTTGCCCGGTGTTCCCAATTTTGCTCCGCATGCGAAACGCGTTATTTATCTTTTTCAAAATGGTGCACCCTCGCAGCTCGAGTCATTTGATCATAAGCCCTTGCTAACAAAAATGATGGGCCAGGACCTCCCTGCTTCCATTCGTATGGGCCAACGTTTAACAGGAATGACGGCGCAGCAAAAAAAATTTCCGTTAGTCGGTTCGTTCTACAAATTCAATCAGTATGGAAATTCAGGTGCATGGGTGAGCGAGCTGTTTCCTGAAACAGCAAAAATTGTTGATGACATCTGCATCATCAAATCAATGCATACGGAAGCGATCAATCATGACCCGGCACTCACATTTTTTCAAACAGGTGCACAGCAGGGCAATCGTCCAAGCATGGGTTCATGGGTGAGTTATGGACTAGGGACAGAGAATAAAAATCTGCCATCCTTTTGTGTGTTGTTGTCGCGCGGCAAAGGAAACGGACAAGGCGTGTACTCAAAATTGTGGTCGAATGGATTTTTAGATTCCGTGTACCAGGGTGTACAATTCAGCAGCGGCGAAAATCCGATTTTGTATCTGCAGGATCCTGATGGAATGGACAGAACACAGCGCCGCCACATGCTCGATAAAATTGCGGAACTAAATGAAATCGAGTTGAAGAATTTTGGCGATCCTGAAATTGGCGCCAAGATCCAGCAGTATGAAATGGCATATCGCATGCAAACTGCCGTTCCTGAAATCATGGACGTTTCAAAAGAGCCCGACGATATTGTAAAGTTGTACGGCTCCGACTGTTTGGTGCCCGGCACTTTTGCTGCAAATTGTTTGCTGGCGCGAAAACTTTCTGAAAATGGAGTGCGGTTTGTCCAGTTATATCACCAGGGATGGGATCAGCATGGTAATCTTCCAAACGAAATGAAAGGACAGGCGAAAGATGTTGACCAGGCTTCTGCTGCACTGATCACTGATCTAAAACAACGCGGTTTGCTTGACGAAACACTGGTGATCTGGGGCGGCGAGTTTGGGCGAACAAATTATTGCCAGGGAGAAATGACGCCCGATAATTACGGAAGAGATCATCATCCGAGATGTTTTTCCATCTGGATGGCAGGTGGTGGAATAAAGCCGGGAATGGTATATGGAGAGACTGATGATTTTGGTTACAACATCACGAGCAATCCTGTGCACGTGCATGACCTGCAGGCGACAATTCTGAATCGCCTCGGCCTGGATCACGAGAAACTTACCTATCGTTACCAGGGCCGCCGTTTCAGGTTAACTGACGTGGAAGGAAAAGTAGTGAGAGATATTTTAACGTAGGAGCCGCGAGCTATGAGCCACGAGCTTCGAGCCTGCTCGTAGCTCGCCGCTCGAGGCTCGCAGCTTGATAATTTTTATGAGCCCGGCTACATTGCTACTATTAAACTTTCGTTGCGTCGC
>DASQJI010000764.1:0-2023 GCA_035631175.1 Parafilimonas sp. | reverse complement strand
TTTTCCTTTGCTTCCTGGTTATCCTTCTTTAATATTCGTTATCTCTTCGTCCCGGTTCCGAACTTTTGCCAGGTAATTCACGTTAGGCAAAGTATGTAGTTGTTCGAGTGAATGAAACAGTCTGAGCTTGTTATTTACACGCATCTGTGTAACACCGCTGTTTTTATCGTTCGCATTTCCAAATACTATCGCGTTTGTTGGACACGCCTGCTGACAAGCAGTTTGTACATCCCACTCATTATTTTCTCCGCTCTTAAGTGGACGGCTTTCCTTTTTCGCCTGTAGCTTACCCTCCTGGCAACGCTGAACGCAGAAAGTACATTTCTCCATCACGCCGCGCGCCCGCACGGTAACATCGGGATTCAACACCATTCTGGTAAGATCTTCATTCATCACGTGAACAGCAGGGTCAAGTTTTCCGACGCCACCAAAATCCTGGTTATCGGGAAAACTATCCGCCCCATTATAATCGGCCCAGTTGAACCGGCGGACTTTGTACGGACAATTATTCGCGCAATATTTTGTACCAATGCAGCGGTTATACGCCATTTGATTTATCCCTTCACTGCTGTGATTCGTTGCGCTCACCGGGCAAACATTTTCGCAGGGTGCGTTATCGCAGTGCTGGCAAAGCATGGGCTGAAATACGACCTGTGGATTATCCATGTCGCCGCTGTAATACCGGTCAATGCGTAACCAGTGCATGTCGTGGAAGCGTTTGACCTCGCTCTTGCCAACGATCGGAACATTATTTTCCATGTGGCAGGCCACTACGCATGCACCGCAACCGATGCAACTGTTCAGGTCCACACTCATGCCCCAGTGAATGCCGGGCTTGTCGTAATACGGATAGATCGTTCCCTGTTTTTCAAAAGCCGGGAGGCCACCGTATGGCGTCGTCTCGCGCTCCCTGTCATCAATTATTTCGTCGGGCTCCTTTTTGAAATGGGCAAGCGTAAGTTCTTTCATCACGTCCTGCCGGCTTCCTGTAACTGTTGTATAAATATTGTGTGTCTGTATCTGGCCGACATCATAAGTGTCGCCCGTCTTTTCGACGGTAACGTCAGTAACAGAGAGGACAACGCTGTTTCCGTTAAATGAAGTGAACGGGAATACGTTCTGTCCAACACCGGCAGCCACTTTTCCTAATTTATCGGTGCGGCCATAGCCAAGTGCAATGCCGACAGTGTTTGGATGAACACCAGGGATTATTAATATAGGAAGAGACACTGAGCCCTTTCCATTAACGGTTACTTTGACTACCTTTTTTGCAGGGTGAACTTCATAAGCATCTGCTTCCTGCTGATTCATAATGTCGATACCGAGCAGGCTTTTTGCCATCGACGGCGAGATCATTACGTAATTATCCCATGTGGCCCTTGAAACAGGATCCGGTAATTCCTGCAGCCATGGATTGCCTGAGCCTTCACCCGTGCCGATTCCAACTTTTTTATACAACACAAGTTCAGTACCGCTGGATTTATTTGCACCGTTGATAGCACTGATCGCACTTGCTACGGAGCCAGTAGCAACTCCATTGGCCGGCGAAGCATTTGGCACTGTAGCCGGAACGCCGTTTGGCGGTTGATTGCCCGGGCTGTTTGCCACAGACGCACGTGCAGTGTCAGACGGTCCGGTTGGATTATTTATTACGGGTGAAGCACTTACTGCTGAAAAACTGCCATTATTGACGACGCCATCCTGCAATGCTTTATCGAAAGCTAACTCATTGCCTGCTTTTCCTACCCAATAAGTTTTAAAGAAAGTATGATAATCAGTTGCAGCACCACTCCACTTTAATAGACTATCCTGCCACTGCCTTGTTTTGAATAGGGGGTTGATAGTTGGTTGCATCAACGACACAAACCCCGATTTTGGTTCTGCATCGCCCCAGCTTTCAAGGTAATGATGATCAGGGATCACGTACTTGCAAAGCTGTGTCGTTTCATCATTTTTTGGATTGAATGAAACAGCTACCCTAACTCTTTTTAAGCCATCAACAAATCCCTTCGCGTTATTCCAT
>DASQJI010000763.1:0-5518 GCA_035631175.1 Parafilimonas sp. | reverse complement strand
GAAGATCGGTTTGGCAGATGGGCTGATACAAAGTTTGTACGAAGAAGTTACCGGCAGACGAGCCGGAAGTGATGGTTAATGGTGAATGGTGAGTGAATTGCTAACGCGGAATGCTAAATGATTTGAATTTTCAATGCTCAATTTTCAACGCTCAATTCTCAATGAGAACAACGTTAGTAGTTATTGAGCATTAAAAAGTAAAATATTTTCACATCGCGGTCACTGCTTTTCAAAAACGAACCTTTGCGACCTTATAAACCTTAGTAGAAGCGCTGCCTATTTTTGCAACCTTATTCACCTTATATTTTGAACTTTTTGCCTGGCATCCTCTTTCGCAGTTGACGATGCGTTATTTAGAGAGCTTCGTCCCTTTCAGGATACGCTGCTGCACTTCAAAGGCGAGCCGGAAGCGATGGTCAATGGTGAGTTGTGAGTGGTCAGTTGTGAGTTGTGAGGGAACGGGAGGTGAATGCCGAATCAATTGAATTTTCAATGTTCAATTTTCAACGCTCAATTCTCAATGGGAACAACGTTACTGATTGTTGCGCATTGAAAATTGAATATTTGATCATTGAAAATTTTTTCATCCATAAATCACTCACTCACCTTCACGTCAACTGCCTTTTTCTGCAGGCCCGCCGCCATAGTATTGAATTCAGGAATTTTTGTGTCGATGACGTTTTTAAGTTTTCGCAACTGCGCGTCTATTTGAGCCGACAAACTATTATATACGACATACATGCTCGCCGTTGGACGAGTGTCTGATGCCTGCAATAAATAATTCATCGTCGCAAGTTTTTCTTCGAGCTTCAGCGGAAAACGGAGATTGTCTTCGTTGGCTTGTATCTTTTCATTGAATAATTCGTTTTTTATAGCGTCCAGCGTATCTGTGATGAATTTTGCTTTTTCTTTAAATGACTTTGCAGTTGCGGAATCTGTAAGCGTAGCAACAAAATCATTTATCTGCTCAGTCACCTGTTTTATTTGAGCGGTGCCTTTTGACAGCTCATTCAACTCCTCACAAATTTTTTTATTGAGGTCAAATTGTTCGCGCAGCTCACTCACTGTTGCAGGATTACGCGGATCTGTGATGATGTTAAATGGTTGTTCCATTACCAGGCCATCGCCCAAAAACAGCTTCACCTTGTAATTACCCGGAACAAGTTTTGGCCCAAGCAACGATGCTTCAAACGTTGCACTTGTATCTCCCTTCGCAGAAGGATAACGCATATCCCAAACAAACTGGTTGACGCCGGCGTTTGCCTTCAGCAATCCTGAAGCAGTGGCCTTCGGATTCGGATGAAATTCTTTCGGCACCGGCACCAATTTCCCTTTGTTGTCTTTCACGCTCGAATAAGTGATGATGCTATCACCGCCTTCCGTATAAAAAGTCAGTTTAACTTCTTTGTCGGGTTTTGATTTGAAATAATAACGCACCAGGAGGCCGTTCGGTAAGTTCTGCCCATCATGCGAATCCTCGGATTCCTCTTCGTAATTAAACCCGGGAAAGCGATATGTATCTCGTGGCTTAAATAACCACCCATTCGCTTTTGCCACTGCATCGCTGATCTGGTAAAGCGGTGTAATGTCATCCAAGATCCAAAAACTTCTGCCATGCGTGGCAATCACGAGATCATGTTCCCGTGGCGCAACTTGAATGTCATGCACGGGCGTGTTCGGTAAATTCAGTTGGAGGCTTTGCCAGTGTGCACCATCATCAAATGATATCATAATCCCTGTTTCCATACCGGCATATAACAAACCTTTATGCGTTGGATCTTCGCGCACGCAACGATTGTACACATCCGCATCGAGCCCATTAGTGATCATCGTCCACGACTTACCATAGTCTGACGTTTTCAAAATGTAAGGCTTATTGTCCCCGCTTTTATAGCGCGTTGCTGAGACGTAACAAACAGCGGCGTCAAAATGTGAAGGCTCTACATAGCTGATCAACGCCCAGTCGGGAAGATTTTTCGGCGTTACATTATTCCATGTTTTTCCATTGTCGGTGCTTACATGCACAAGTCCATCGTCGCTACCCGCCCATAAAACACCTGCGGTAACCGGGCTTTCAGCAAAAGCAAAAACAGTCGCATACGTTTCTGTCCCGGTGATGTCAAGCGTTATTGGCCCACCGCTTGGCTTCAAGGTTTTTGGATCATGCCGCGTTAAGTCAGGACTAATGTCTTCCCAGGTTTGCCCGCCATCTAAACTCCGGTGAACAATGTTTGAAGTCGCGTATAAACATTTTGGATTGTGAGGGGAGAAAGCGATCGGGAATGTCCATTGAAAACGGTATTTATATTTTTCAGCACCGATTCCATAATTCTGTTCAGGATAAACGGAAATGAATCGATATTGATCATTTTTTTCATTCGATGTACTCATGATTCCATCATACTCCCCGCCGTAAGTGATGTCGGAATTTGTTGGATCTGGAACGATATAGCCTGCTTCACCACCCGCAACCGGGTGCCAGTCTTTATCAGAAATATTTACACCTGCGGTCCTGCTTTTTATTTTGAGGCTGCTGTTGTCTTGTTGCGGACCGTAAACATTATAAGGAAAATCGTTATCGAGATTTAGGTGATAGAATTGAGCAGTTGGTAAATGTTGCTTCGTAAAATTTTTTCCGTTATCAAAAGTAATTTGCGGCCCGCCGTCGTCGCCCACGATATAATTGTTTGCATCGTCAGGATTGATCCACATATCGTGGTTATCGCCGTGCTGATTAGGCACCGCCTTCCAGGTTGCTCCGCCATCAATGCTTTTAAAAAATTCAACGTTCAACACATACAAAGTGCTCTCGCTTTTAGTGTCAGCAAATATTTGGCTGAAGTACCATGGGCGTTGCGTAAGATCATTCATCGTGCTTACACGATTCCATGTATCACCACCATCCTGGCTCGCATATACACCATATTGTTCGTTCTCAACAATTGCCCACAATTTGTTATGATTGACTGGTGAGACAGTGCAAATAATTTTTCCTTTTAAACCGACAGGCATGCCGGGATTTTCGGAAATTAAATTCCAGCTGTCGCCGCCGTCAGTGGATTTATATAAGCCACTCCCTTTGCCGCCACTGCTCAACGAATACGGCGTCCGCCAGGCCTTCCACATGCTGGCATATAATATCGCTGGGTTTGTGGGATCCATTTTCACATCCGCGCAACCAGTTGTATCATCGACGTATAAAATTTTCTGCCACGTAGCGCCGCCGTCTTTACTGCGAAACAAACCTCTTTCTTTATTCGGTGCCGGTCCCCATATCTTTCCCTGCGCTGCGGCATACACAAGGTTTGGATCCTGTGGATGTACCACGATAGTTCCGATGGCATTCGTTTCTTCGAGTCCAACATGCTTCCAGGTTTTACCTGCATCAATACTTTTGTAAACACCATCGCCAAAAGAAATATTGCCGCGCATTTCTACTTCACCCATGCCCGCATAAACAACGTTTGGATCGCTTTGCGCCACCCCCACTGCACCCACTGATGAGCTGTGAAATATTTTTCCGTCTGATATACAATTCCACGTATTACCACCATCGGTTGTTTTCCATAAACCACCGCCGCATGCGCCGGCATAGTATGTCATCAGGTCGCCCTTCACACCCGTAACGGCAAGGCTTCTGCCGCCACGCCAAGGACCAATACAACGCCATTTCAAACCGTTGTACAGGCTGTCATTATAAACATTTAAATTTTTCGCAGCGGGATTGCTTTTTTCCTGTGAGAAAGCAGACAAACAAAAGAGTACAGCGACAAGTGGTGGGAGTAATTTCATAAAGAGAATTTTTATAAATAGAGTTCCGAACTGCTTAAAAGCCCCGAACTCTTTGCAGCAGCAAATTATGAAATTAATGCTCGTTTTTATTTTATGCTGATTGTAATCGCACGGTTTGCTTGCGCACTCATTTATACAACAATAAAACCATCCATACTTCTTATTGAAAATAGTTAGACATTGTGTAACTAAGTTTAAGTTCAAATAAATTGTATGAAGAAAATGTCACGCCGTTCTTTTTTAGTGAATACGTCCGCTGCGACGACGGCATTCGCCTTGCCTTCGATTGCATCTTCCGTAAAAGGCACAAGATCATACGATGGTAAGAAATTAAACATTGCATTGGTTGGACTGGGCAACTACGCCACTATACTTGCCAGGGGATTACTTGAGTCGCAGTATTGCCGGCTTGCAGGTATTGTAACGGGTCATCCGGCGAAAGCCGAAGCATGGAAGAAGCAATACAACATCCCAGACAACAGTATTTACAACTACGAAAACTTTGATTCGATTGCAAATAACACCGGCATTGACGTAGTGTATGTGGTGCTGCCAAATTCAATGCATGCAGAATACACGATCAGAGCTGCGAAGGCCGGTAAGCATGTGATATGTGAAAAGCCAATGGCAACAAGCGTGAAAGATTGTGAAGAAATGATACGAGCCTGCAAGGCTGCTAATGTGCAGCTAGCTATCGGTTACCGTTTGCATTACGAACCATATAATCTTGAAATAAAACGGCTGGGACAGGAAAAGGTTTTTGGGCAGGTGAGATTAATAGAATCTTCGCTTGGCTATAAAACCGGTGACCCAACCGAATGGCGTTTGCATAAAGCATTATCAGGCGGAGGACCGCTGATGAACGTAGGCATCTATTGTGTGCAAAGCGCACGTTACTGCACAGGCGAAGAACCGGTTTCCGTAACAGCGCAGTTCGGTCCTGTTACTGATCGTGAGTTATTCAAAGAAGTGGAAGCTTCCATATTCTGGCAGCTCGAATTTCCGAGCGGAGCAATATCTAATTCATCCAGTATGTATAATTGCGGTGTTGACCGTTTTTTTGCTTCTGCCGATGAAGGACAATTCGAGTTAAGTCCCGGCATTAGTTATGGCCCATTCCAGGGAAAGACAAGCAATGGCGAGCTACATTTTCCGGACATCAATCAACAGGCTGCTCAAATGGACGGTATCGGGAAGTTGCTACTGGAAAATAAACCGTTGCCAGATCATATCACCGGCGAAGAAGGCTTGCGGGATTTGAAAATTATGGAAGCGATCTATGAAGCAGCAAGAACAGGGAAGAAGGTACCGCTTGTGTAGGATGTCGGATCTCGGATGTCTGATCTCGGATGTCTGATCTCGGATCTCTGATCTCTGATGTGATGTATGATCCTGATCTCGGATCTCGGATCTCTCAACTGTCATCTGTTATACAGAAAGCATTCAACTCCTTTAAAATCTTGCCGCCGCGGCTTTTGAACGCTGCCGTTTCGTGATTCCATCTTTCTTCGATCAGTAGTTGCAATTCATTTCTTATCTCAGGATAAGTTGTTGAAAGATTGAAAAGTGTGGTGAGAGCAAATGCTTTTATCGCGACAGGAGTGGAGTTTGACTCAATAAATGCAAAGCAATAATTCATGAGTTCGCCGTGCAGCGCTTCGGGTATTTTAATTTGCTGAAGGATGCGAACGCTGTTTCGTATCACCGCATCATGCACATCTTTCCG